>NZ_JBEZDL010000005.1:71495-71607 GCF_040648295.1 Amycolatopsis sp. NPDC049159 | reverse complement strand
CACTCGCGGAGGTCCAGAGCTCGCCCCACACACCAGCCCCGAACGGAACTCGCGGAGGTCCAGAGCTCGCCCCACACACCAGCCCCGAACGGAACTCGCGGAGGTCCAGAGC
>NZ_JBEZDL010000005.1:0-71397 GCF_040648295.1 Amycolatopsis sp. NPDC049159 | reverse complement strand
GCTCGCCCCACACACCAGCCCCGAACGGAACTCACAGCGGTCCGGAGCTCGCCCCACACACCAGCCCCGAAAGGAACTCACAGCGGTCCGGAGCTCGCCCCACACACCAGCCCCGAACGGAACTCGCGGAGGTCCAGAGCTCGCCCCACACACCGATCCCGAACGGAACTCGCGGGGGTCCGGGGCTCGCCCCGGCTGGGGGTCTGGGGGTTTGACCCCCAGAAGACACAACGAACGCAGAGCGGCAACTGACGAAGCGAAGCGAAGGAAGATGCCGCGGCGCGGTAGACCCTGGGGGTCGATCTACCGCTGCCGCGGCTGCCGCCGGACCGAGGGGGGAGGTGCCCGGCGGAGTTCGTGTCTTCCCAGTGGCGCGCCGAAACGGTGGGTGGCGCGTTAGTAAACGAGAGTAACGGGTCGGAGTGTGATCGCGCCATAACCGGGCGCAGATTCGCGGGTTTTTTCGGGGTTGATCTTTTCAGTGCCAGCGGGTGGTCAGGGCCCCTAGTGCGCCGAGGGCGACGGCGGCGGCGGTGGAGGTGCGCAGGACGGTCGTGCCGAGGCGGACGGCTCGGGCGCCGGCTTCGCGCAGGGTGGTGAGTTCGTCGTCGGTGATGCCGCCTTCGGGGCCGACGACGAGGAGGACGTCGCCGGTGTCGGGGAGGGCGAGGTCGGTGAGGCGGTCCGGGACGTCGGATTCGAGCACGATCGCGAGGGACGTCGTGGCGATGAGGCCGGCGAGTTCGCGGGTGGTGGCGGGCTCGGTGACGTCGGGGACGTGGGCGCGGCGGGCTTGTTTGGCGGCGGAGCGGGCGGTGGCGCGCCAGCGGGCGAGGGCTTTGTCGCCGCGGCCGCCGTCGTCCCACTTGGCGACGCTGCGGGCGGCGCGCCAAGGGACGATGGCGTCGACGCCGGCTTCGGTGGCGAGTTCGACGGCGAGTTCGCCGCGGTCGCCTTTGGCGAGGGCCTGGGCGAGGACGACGCGCAGGGCCGGTGGTTCCTCGGTCCAGCTCTCCTCGACGGTCAGGGTGAGGGCCGCGTCCCGGCCGGGCTGGACGGCTTCGACGACGCAGCGGGCCATGGCGCCGGCGCCGTCGGACAGCACCAGCCGCTCCCCCGCGCGCAGCCGGCGGACGGTGGCCGCGTGCCGGGCTTCCTCGCCGTCGAGGACCGCGGTGCCGCTGGTGGGCACCGCGGCCGCGAGGAAGACCGGCAGGGTGGTGTCGGGCACGGTCAGCGGTGGTTCTTGGCGCGCAGCTTGGAGAACAGGCCGCCGTGCTTGCCGTTCGACGACAGCGTCGGGGCTTCTTCGCCGCGCTGCTGGGCCAGCTCGACCAGCAGCTCGCGCTGGGCGTCGTCGAGCTTGGTCGGGACCTGGACGTCGATGTGGACGTGCAGGTCGCCGCGGCCGTCGACGCGCCCGGAGGAGCGCAGCCGGGGCATGCCCTTGCCGGTGAGGACGAGCTCGGCGTTGGGCTGGGTGCCCGGTTCGATGTCGAGTTCGTAGTCGCCGTCGACGAGGGTCGCGATGGGCACGGTGGCGCCGAGCGCGGCGGTCGTCATCGGGATGCGGAAGTTGCAGTGCAGGTCGTGGCCCTGGCGGACGAAGACCTCGTGCGGGGTCTCGTCGATCTCGACGTAGAGGTCGCCGGCCGGACCGCCGCCGGGGCCGACCTCGCCCTGGCCGGAGAGGCGGATGCGCATGCCGTCACCGACGCCCGGCGGGATCTTGGCGGTGACGTTGCGGCGGGCGCGGATGCGGCCGTCGCCGCCGCACTGGCGGCAGGGGTCGGTGATGACCTCGCCGAAGCCGCGGCAGACCGGGCACGGGCGCGCCGTGACGACCTGGCCGAGGAAGGACCGCTGGACGGACTGGACCTCGCCGGCGCCGCCGCAGGTGTCGCAGGTCTTGACCGAGGTGCCCTCGGAGGTGCCGGCGCCCCGGCAGAGGTCGCAGACGATCGCGGTGTCGACGGCGATTTCCTTGTCGACGCCGGTCGCGCACTCCTCGAGCGAGAGGCCGAGCCGGATGAGGGCGTCGGAGCCGGGCTGGACGCGGCTGCGCGGGCCACGGCCGCGACCGCCGCCGCCACCACCGCCCGCGGCGCCGAAGAAGGCGTCCATGATGTCGCCGAGGCCGCCGAAGCCGGCGAACGGGTCGCCGCCGCCCCCACCGCGCGCGCCGCCGTCCATCGGGTCGCCGCCGAGGTCGACGATCTTGCGCTTCTGCGGGTCCGACAGCACCTCGTAGGCCGTCGTGACCTCGCCGAACTTGTGCTGGGCGTCTTCCGACGGGTTGACGTCGGGGTGCAGCTCCCTGGCCAGCTTCCGGTACGCGCGCTTGATCTCCTGATCGCTCGCGTTCTTCGCCACCCCGAGGATGCCGTAGTAGTCCCTCGCCACCGTCTTCGCTTCTCCTTCTGCTCTGCCCGGCTCAGCGGCCGTGCAGGATCTGCCCCACGTAGTTGGCGACCGCGCGCACCGCGGCGATCGTGCCGGGGTAGTCCATCCGGGTCGGGCCGACCACCCCCATGCCGCCGAGCACCATGTCCTGGCCGTAGCCGATCGACACGACCGAGGTGCTGCGCATCTGCTCGTCTTCATTTTCCTCACCGATGCGCACCGTGATCGCACCGGGGTTGCGCGCGGCGGCCAGCAGCTTCAGCACGACGACCTGTTCCTCGAGGGCTTCGAGGACCTGGCGCAGTGAGCCGGGGAAGTCGGCGACGTTGCGGGTGAGGTTGGCCGTACCGCCGAGGACCAGGCGTTCTTCGGGGTGTTCGGCCAGTGACTCGACCAGGATCGTCGTGACGCGGATGAGGGCGTCACGCAGCTCGCCGGGCGACTTGTCGGGCAGCTCGGCGACCCGCGCCGCGGCCTCGTTGAGCCGCCGTCCGGCCATGGCCGCGTTGAGGACGGTGCGGAGCCGGCTGACGTCTTCTTCGGTGACGACGTCGCCGAGGTCGACCGTCCGCTGGTCGACGCGCCCGTTGTCGGCGATCAGCACCAGCATCAGCCGCGCCGGGGTGAGCGGCACGACTTCGAGGTGGCGCACCTTGGCGTTGGTCAGCATCGGGTACTGGACGACGGCGACCTGCCGGGTCAGCTGCGCGAGCAGCCGCACCGAGCGTTTGAGGACGTCGTCGAGGTCGGTGCCGCTGTCGAGGAAGGTGGTGATCGCCCGCCGCTCGGCGGCGCTCAGCGGCTTGATCTCGGAGAGCCGGTCGACGAAGAGCCGGTACCCCTTGTCGGTCGGCACGCGCCCGGCACTGGTGTGCGGCTGGGTGATGTACCCCTCCTCTTCGAGGGTCGCCATGTCGTTGCGCACAGTGGCGCTGGACACACCGAGGTTGTGCCGCTCGACGATCGCCTTGGACCCGACCGGCTCCTGGTTGGAGACGTAGTCCGCGACGATCGCCCGCAGCACGTCGAAGCGGCGCTCCTCCGCGTTGGCCACCGGTTCCTCACCTACCTCGTTCGCTGCCGACCCCGAGTTTACGGAAGCCTGAGCCGATCGTGCTCAACCCCGGTCGTCCCGGGGAGTGGTGGAGGCAGGGTCGCGCACGGGCGGAGGTCCCGCCGATCGGGCGCGCCCGCCGAGAGGGGTTCGGCGGAGAGGGTTCGACGCGGCCGGATCGGGCCCCGCAACGTCATGAACGAGTCGTTCATGACGTCCAGCCGAGCCGATCGTGCTCAAGCCCGGTCGTCCCGGCCGGGTAAAGGGCGTCCAAATCAATTCCCATGCACTGTTCTCGAATGGATTTCCGGCTTGAAGGGGGAACCGAAAAGCGGTTTGCTGCCTCTCATCCGCATGCCCTTCCCGACTTCCGAGGTCGCCGTGAACCACATTGCACCAGATTCGGGTGGAATGCCCGAAATCGCCCGGCGCGCGGCCGAGGCGAAAGCCCGGCTCGAGCGCGTCTCGGCGACCGCCTCGAGTCCCGATGGGGCCGTCACGGTCACCGTCAACACCAGCGGTGCGCTGCAGGAACTCACCTTCGGCTCGCGTGCCGACGAGCTGCCGCGGGCCCGGCTCGCCCAGGCCGTCCTCGCCGCCGCCAAGCGTGCGCAGGTCGATGCCGCGCAGCAGCTGACCGCGATCATGGCACCGGTGATCGGCACCGACTCCGACGCGATGCATTTCCTCCAGGAACAGATCCCCGCGCCCGAATTGCCCGAAGAAGCAGAAAAAGCACCGCGGTGGGAATTCGCGGCCGAACCCGAGACACCGCCGCCGCCCGTGCGCCCGGCCCGGCCGCCGCGGCCGGACGACGACGAAGACTTCGGCGGCCCGATCCTGCGCCGGGGGCTCTGATGGCGATGAAGGTCGACTTCGACGTCCTCGGCGGGCACGAGGACGAGATCCGCGAGATCGCGGACAAGGTCCAGCAGGCCCTCGACGCCGCCGGCAGCGCGCAGGCGCTCGACTTCGACGCCTTCGGGCTGGTCGGGCAGGTCTTCGCGGCGCCGATCCAGATCTGGACGAGCCAGGCCGAGGAGTTCCTCCGGTCGGCCGTCGACGCCGGGCACGAGGTCGCCGACCGGGTGAAGACCGCCCACGGCGCCTTCACCGAGCACGAACAGACGACGAAGTGCCTGATCGAGGGCATCGGCAAGGAGCTGCCGGCATGACCGAGACGCAGGAGAACCCGCTGGTCGCGACGGCCGAACCGAGCAGCGGCTTCTGGAGCGGCATGGGCGAGGGGTCGAAGGGCGAGCTCGACAACGTCAACGCCCAGACCGGCGGCGCGGGCATCTTCAGCGACGCCGCGTCGACGCTCACTGACGCCCGCAACGGCGACTGGGGCAACCTCGCGCTGGACGTCGGCACCGACGCCCTCGACCTGCTCGGCGCGGCGATGGACCCGCTCGGCACGCTGGCGAGCGCCGGCGTCGGCTGGCTCATCGAGCACATCAGCTTCCTCAAGGACGGGCTCGACAAGCTCGCCGGCAAGCCCGAAACCGTCACCGCCAAGGCCGTGACCTGGACGAACATCTCGAAGCAGCTCACCGAGACGGCCGAGCAGTACGAGCAGCAGGCCAAGAAGGTCCAGCAGTCCTTCAGCGACTGCGGCTCCGCCGAGGCCTACCAGAGGACGGCGGAGAGCTACGTCGGCGTCCTGCGCGGAGCGGCTTCGCACGCCGACAGCGCGTCGACGGCGATGAACGTCGGCGCGGCGCTGGTCGGCACCGAGCGCGGGCTGATCCGCGACATGATCTCGTCGTTCGTGGGCGAGCTGATCGTCAAGGCGCTGGCCGCGCTGGCGGCGTCGTGGTGCACCTTCGGCGGCACGATCGCGGCGTTCATCGCCGACACCGTCGTCGAGGGCGGGGTCCTCGCCGAGAAGATCAGCACGCGGATCACGAAGATCGTCGAGAAGCTCGAGAGCCTGGCCAAGGGCGCCGGCAAGTCGAAGGCGGCGCTCGAAGGCGCGGCGAACGCCCTCAAGAAGGTCGGCAAGGGTGTCGACAAGATCGTGGACAAGAGCGTCGACACGGCCGCGAGCATCGAGCGGAAGGCCAACGAGCTGAAGCAGGCGGGCAAGGAGGCGAAGTCCGCCGAGGAGACGGCCAAGGGGTGGAGTGACGCCGCCAAGGAGCACGTGCCCGGCCGCGAGAAGGTCGAGGGGCTCGGCGACAAGCTCTCCGACGACGGCCGCAGCTTCCTCAGCCAGAAGGAGTGGCGCGAAGGCGGCGGCAAGGTCCCGGGCTTCAACCTCGCGGACGGCGTCGGTGTCGGCACCGAAGCCCGCCGCCAGGAGAACGAGCAGATCGACCGCTACCACGAAGGCCGAGAGGCCTACGAAAAGGAACACCCGGAGGGTGAAGGCGAGTGACGACGGCCGGGCAGGCGGAGGTGGAGCTGGCCAACCGGCAGGGCCGGCTCCACCCCGCGCAGCGGGGGAAGGTGCTCGACGGCTCGTTCTGGGTGGCCGCGGTCGTCGCGGTCGCGGCGCTCGTCGTCGCGGTCGTCGTGCCGGTCTCGGCGATCGACACCCGGTTCGGCGCCCGGCTCACCGGCGCCACGGTGGCCGCGGCCCTCGGCACGGCGCTCCCCCTCCTCGTGCTGGCCGCCTGGCTGGCGTTCGTCTGCGGGCGCCGGCTGGCCGACGTGCGGGACGGACGGCTGGTCGCGATCACCGGCTGGACCCACGACTTCGGCAGGCAGCGGCCGGACCGCGAGTACCCGATCGTGCTCTCCACCCGGCTCAGCAAAGGCATGAACGAGCACCACTACCTCAAGGCGGGCGGCAAGGAGTTCCAGCTCTACCGGACGATGGACCTGCGGATCCAGCCGGACCGGAACAACACCGTCCTGCTCACCCCGCGGGCCCGGCTGCTGATCACCGTCCTGCCGGCGTAGCCCGGGGCTCGATCTCGAGGTCGCCGCGGGTGACCGCGCGGATGTGCCCGCTGCCGAGCAGGTCGTGCGGGTAGCCGAGGTCGAGCGCGCTCACCTCGTCGAGGCGGGCCAGCTGGTCCGGGGTGAACTCGACGTCGAGGGCACCCAGGTTGCCTTCGAGCTGGGCGGGCGTACGGGCGCCGACGACGGGCGCGGTCACGCCCGGGTTCCGCAGGGTCCAGGCCAGCGCGACCTGCGCGGGCGTGTGCCCGGCCTCGGCCGCGACCTCGGACACGACGTCGGCGATCGCGAGCGTGCGGTCGGTGACCATGCCCAGGCCGGCGTTGAAGCTGCGGCGGGTGCTCTCGTCAGTGGCGGCCGCGCGGTACTTGCCCGACAGCACGCCGCCGCCCAGCGGTGAGTACGGCGTCACCCCGAGCCCCAGCTCCCGCGCCATCGGGATCAGGTCGCGTTCGGCGTCGCGCCGGATCAGGCTGTACTCGACCTGCAGCGCGATCAGCGGCGTCCAGCCCCGCAGGTCGGCGATCGCCTGCATCCGCGAGATCTCCCAGGCCGGGACGTTGGACATGCCCACGTACCGGACCTTGCCCTGGCGGACGAGGTCGTCGAGGCCGCGCAGGATCTCCTCGACCGGCGTCGTGAAGTCCCACACGTGCAGGAGGAGCAGGTCGAGGTAGTCGGTGCCCAGCTGCCGCAGGCTGGCCTCCACCGACGCGTACAGGCTCTTGCGGTGCGGGCCGCCGGAATTCGGGTCCCCGGGGCGGCGCAGCGTCGTGTACTTGGTCGCCAGCACCAGGCTTTCGCGGTGGTCGCGGGCGAATTCGCCGAGCAGCCGCTCGGCGCTGCCGTCGGTGTACGTCGGTGCGGTGTCGACGAAGTTGCCGCCGCGCTCGACGTAGGTGTCGAACAGCTTGCGCGCGTCGGCTTCTTCCGCGCCCCAGCCCCACTCGGTGACGAAGGTCGCCGTGCCCAGTGCCAGCGGCGAAACCCGCAGCCCGGACCGGCCCAGCAGCCGGTAGGTGTCGAGGGTGAGCGCCATCGGGGTCCTCCTGTGTCGGTGATCGTCTCCGGGCACCAGCCTGGGCTCGCGACGAGCCGGGGGTAAGGGAAGGACCTTCCTGGGAACAGCGCTCCCACCCTGCCGGTTGGACCCGGTATGAGCACCGCCACCGTGGAGCTGGCCGCGTTCCTGCGGACCCGGCGGGAACGCCTGGACCCGCGTGACTTCGACCTGCCCGTGCGCCGGTCGCGGCGGACGCCGGGCCTGCGCCGCGAAGAGGTCGCCGAACTGGCCGGGGTCAGCGTCGACTACGTCGTGCGGCTGGAGCAGGCACGCGGGTTGCGCCCTTCGGCGGCCGTGGTCGAAGCGCTGTCGGGGGCGTTGCGCCTGACCGCCGCCGAGCGCGCCTACTTCTTCGACCTGACCGAGCAGCGCCCCCGCGCCACCGGGGAGCCCGCCACCACCGCGGTGCCGTCGCTCGCGCGCCTGGTCGAGGACCTGGCACCGCTGCCGGCCATGCTGATGAACCACCGCTTCGACATCCTGGCCTGGAACGGCGAGATGGCGCGGCTGCTGCTGGACTTCGGCACCCTGCCGCCGGCACAGCGGAACGCGATGTGGCTGTGCCTGCTGCACCCGGAGATCCGCGAGTACTACGTCGACCGCGAACGCGTCGTGCGCGAAGGGATCGCCCACCTGCGCGCCGCGTGGGCCGCGCACCCGGACGACCCGGTGCTGACCGCGCTCATCGCCGAATGCACCAGCGGCACCGCGGAGTTCGCGCGACTGTGGGCCGAACGGGACGTCCGGGGCACCGGCGGCGGGAGCAAGGTGCTGCGCCACCCCGCTGCCGGGGTGATCGCCGTGGACTTCGAGGTCCTCGTGCCGCTGCGGGACACCGGCCAGCGGCTGATGATCGGCCGTCCCGCGGACGACGAGAGCCGGGAAGCGCTCGCCGCCCGCGCGTAGCTCAGGAGTTGCGGGGGAAGCCCAGGTTGACCCCGGCGTGCGAGCGGTCCGGCCACCGCGACGTCACGACCTTCGTCCGGGTGAAGAAGTGGAAGCCTTCCGGCCCGTACGCGTGGCTGTCGCCGAACAGCGAGTCCTTCCAGCCGCCGAAGGAGTAGTAGCCGACCGGGACCGGGATCGGCACGTTGACGCCGACCATGCCGACCTCGACCTCGTTCTGGAACTTCCGCGCGGCCGCGCCGTCACCGGTGAAGATGGCCGTGCCGTTGCCGTAGGGGTTCGCGTTGATCAGGCCCAGCGCGTCGTCGTAGGAAGCCGTGCGCGCCACCGAAAGCACCGGGCCGAAGATCTCGTCGGTGTAGATCGACATTTCCGGGCGGACGTGGTCGAACAGCGTCGGGCCCAGCCAGAAGCCGTCGCCGGGCACCTCGATGCCCCGGCCGTCCACGACCAGCGCCGCGCCCGACGCCACGCCGGCGTCCACATAGGACGCCACGCGCTCGTGGTGCGCCTTGGTGACCAGCGGCCCCATCTCGGACTCGGGGTCGCGGCCGTCGCCGACGCGCAGCCGCGCCATCCGCTCGGCGATCTTCGCGACCAGTTCGTCGCCGATCGGGTCGACCGCGACGACCACCGACACCGCCATGCAGCGCTCCCCCGCGGAGCCGAACCCGGCCGACACCGCGGCGTCGGCGGCCAGGTCGAGGTCGGCGTCGGGCAGCACGACCATGTGGTTCTTGGCCCCGCCGAGCGCCTGGACGCGCTTGCCGTGCCGGGTGCCGGTTTCGTAGACGTAGCGGGCGATCGGCGTCGACCCGACGAAGGAGATCGCCTTGACGTCGGCGTGCTCCAGCAGGCCGTCGACCGCGGCCTTGTCGCCGTGCAGCACGTTGAGCGCGCCCGCGGGCAGCCCGGCTTCGGCGAACAGCTCGGCGATGAACACCGCCGCCGACGGGTCCTTTTCACTCGGCTTGAGCACGACGGTGTTGCCGCAGGCCAGCGCGTTCGGGACGAACCACAGCGGCACCATGGCCGGGAAGTTGAACGGCGAGATCACGCCGACCACGCCGAGCGGCTGGGCGATCGAGTAGACGTCGACGCCGGTGGAGGCGTTCTCGCTGAAGCCGCCCTTGAGCAGCTGGGCGGCGCCGCACGCGTACTCGACGTTCTCGATCGCGCGGGCGATCTCCCCCGCCGCGTCCGACTCGACCTTGCCGTGCTCGCTCGTGATGATCTTCGCCAGGTCGTGCTTGCGGGCCGACAGCAGCTCGCGGAAGGCGAACAGCACCCGCGTCCGCCCGGCCAGCGACGTCCCGCGCCAGCCCGGCAGCGCCGCCTTGGCCGCGGCGACGGCGGCCTCGACCTCGGCGTCGCCCGCGAAGTCGACCTGCGCGCGGACCTGGCCGGTGGCGGGGTCGAACACGTCGCCGGTGCGCGCGGGGGTCGCGGTGAACGGCTTGCCGTCGATCCAGTGGCTGATGCGGTCGCTCACGGCGGTGCGCTCCTTCGCTCGGGGGACGTCCACCCGAGTCTCCGGGCGGGCGCCACGCGGGCACCATCGGCAACGTGTACGCCAGTTGCCCCTCGGCCGTACAGTCTGTCCCTGCCGATCATCCCGAGGAGCCATGTACCCCACCGTCGCCGAGGCGCTCGCCCTGCCGGTGCTGCGCCAGGGCCGCCCGCACGTCGTCGCCGGCGCGGCCGGGCTCGACGCGCCGGTGCGCTGGGCGCACGTCGCCGAGGTCGCCGACATCGCGCACCTGCTGCGCGGCGGCGAGCTGGTGCTGACCACCGGGGTCGCGCTGCCCGACGACGGCCCGGCGCTGGCCCGCTACGTCGCCGACCTGGCCGGGGTCGGCGCCGCCGGCGTCGTGATCGAACTGGTCCGGCACTGGAGCGACAAGCTGCCCGCCGCGCTGGTCGAGGCGGCCGAGGAACACGGGCTCCCGCTGGTCACGCTCTCGCGCGAGACGCGGTTCGTGAGCGTCACCGAGGCGGTCAACGGCCAGATCGTCGACGCCCAGGTCGCCGAGCTGCGCGCCGCCGAGCGCGTCCACGAGACGTTCACCGCGCTGACGGTCGCGGGCGCCGAACCCGGCGTCGTGCTGGGCGAGGTCGCCCGGCTCACCGAGCAGCCGGTGGTGCTCGAGACGCTGTCGCACGAGGTGCTCGCCTACGACGCCGCCGGCACGGACCCGGCCGAGCTGCTCGCCGGCTGGCCGTCGCGCTCGCGGGTGGTCCAGGTCGGCGAGCGGACCGGCTACCACCCGGGTTCGGGCTGGCTGGTCACCGTCGTCGGCGCGCGCGGGCACGACTGGGGCCGGCTGGTGCTCGTCTGCGCCGACCAGCCGCCGCACCGCCACCGGGTGGTCACCGAGCGGGCCGCGTCCGCGCTGGCCGTGCACCGGCTGGTCGCCAAGGACTCCGACGGTCTCGAGCGGCAGGCCCACCGCGCGGTGCTCACCGAACTGCTCGCCTCGCCCGCGCCGTCCTCGGAGCTGCTCGCGCGGGCCTCGGCGCTCGCCGTGCCGCTGACCGGGCGGCAGCTGGTCGGGTTGGCGGTCCGGCCGCGGCTGGCCGGCCACCGCCCCGCGCTGTCGACGCCGCCGGTGCTGCGCGAGCTGGCCGAGGCGACGGTGCTGGCGGCGCGCCGCGCGAAGGTGTCGGCGCTGGTCGCCACCGACGACCTCGGGGTGCGGGCGCTGCTCGCGCTGTCGCGGGAGGCGAACGCCGACGCCGTGCTGCAGCGGCTCGCCACCGACGTCCACGAGGCCCGGGGCAGCGCGCCGGGCGTGCTCGCGGTCGGCACGACGGTGTCGTCCCCCGCCGAAGCGCGCCGCACGCTGCAGGAGGCCGCGCACGTCGCGGCGGCCGCGCTGGGTTCGGGCGACGAGCGCGTCCTGCACCGGCTGTCCGACGTCCGCCTGCGCGGCCTGCTGCACCTGCTGGCGGGCGACGAGCGGGTGACGGCGTTCGCGCACCGGGAGCTGGGCCCGCTGCTGCAGCGCGACGCGGCTTCGGGCAGCCGGCTCGTCCAGGCCCTGCGGCACTACTGCGAGCAGGGCGGCAACAAGTCGGCGGCGGCGGCCGCCGCGCACACCTCCCGGACGGCGTACTACCAGCAGCTCGCGCGGATCGAGCAGGTCCTCGGCGTCCGACTGGAAGACCCGGAGTCGATGCTCTCGCTCTACGTCGCCTTGCTGGCGTCGGACCTCACCCGTCCGAGCGAGGAAGACTCACCCGGACGTGGAGCACAGTGATCGACCCCGGGCTGCCGATGACACCGATATGGCCCTACTCCCCTTCGCTGCCTGCCTGATGAGCTTGAGCTGCCTCGCGCCCGCGCAGCCGCCGGCGTCGACGCTGCAGCTGACCACCCACGACACCGCGAACCGGATCGGCTCGGTGGTGCTCACGTGCGACCCGACCGGCGGCACGCACCCGAAGCGCGACAAGGCGTGCCAGGTGCTCTCCGGCGTGAACGGCGACTTCTCGCGGATCAACGCGCGCCACCAGGCGTGCACGCTGATCTACGCCCCGGTCGACGTCACGGTGGTCGGCTCCTGGCGCGGCAAGCCGGTGTCGTTCCGCGCGACGTACCCGAACCGCTGCGCCGCCGACCGCGACTCGGACGACGTTTTCGCCTTCTGAGCAGCGCGCGGAAGCCGCCGGACCGCCCCCACGACGGCCCGGTGGCTCCCGCGCACGTCGTCAAACACGCCTGACCGCCCGGTCCGGTTCAGCCGCATCGGCCGAGAGGTACGTCACGTGCCGAGGCGCGCGCGAGGTTCCAGGCGGGCCAGCCGTCCGCGGCGTCGTCCGCCAGCACCTGCCGCAGCACGCAGGTGCGCAACGGTTCCGGCAGCCGCGCCTCGACCACCGGCACGACGTCGGCGGAGAACCCGGCCAGGTACCGGTGGTCCAGCGGCTTCCCGGCGGCGGCCCGATCGAGGTTGGCCCCGGCGATGAGCCGTTCCGGATCGAGCACGGCGAGCACGAGCAGCGCGACGGCGGCCGTCCCGATCGCGGCGCGCGGCAGCCACGACGAGCGCAGCCGGACCAGCGAAATCAGCACCAGGACGAAGACCGCGCCGAACCAGAGTTCGCAGACCTCGACCAGCAGCCGCAGCACGGTGAAGCCGTACGCCTCCTGGTAGGTCCCCATCCGGCTGAGCGCGGAGCCGACGAGCACGAGGCTCAAGGCGCTCAGCGCACCGAGCAGCACGCGCTGCCGGAGCCGATCGGCCTTCGTCGTGTTCGGCGCCCAGCGCAGGGCGGCGGAGACGATGGCGAGCGTGAGGACGGTGACGGCGCAGAGCTGCCAGAAGCCGCTCCGGGCGTACTCCGCCGACGTCAGGCCGCTGGTGCGCAGGACGTATCCGGTGCCGCCGAAGAGCACGACCAGCCGGACGGCGACGAAGACGCTGAACAGCACGATGAGGACGACGAGCGGGACTGTCCATTCCAGACCGTATTTGGTCCTCTTCGGACTTTCTCGTTCCGCTTCCGGTGCCGGCGCGGCCAAGAAGTAACTCGCTCCGGCGACGAGCAGCGCGACGACGGCGAAGACCACGCACCACCGCACGAGGACAGCGGGACTGAGATCGGGGACCACGGCGCTGACGACGGCGGCGAAGGCGGCGTCGGCACTGGCGAGCAGCGGCACGAAGACGGCCACGAGCACGGCGGCCCCGAGCACGGCGAGCGCGATCCGCCGGGCGACGCCGTTCCGCCGCGCGGCGAAGCGCCCGAGCCCCCGGCCGGCCCACGGAACGGCGCGGAGGGCTTCGAACGGGAGGGCGACCATGTCGTAGAGGACACTGTGGACGGTCCGCGGCCCGACAACGGCCAGCGACCCGGCCACGACGGCGGCGGGCACGCAGAGGGCGAAGAGCCAGCCGGAGGCCCGGAAGGTGCCCACGCCGAGGAGGGCGAGCCCGAGGACGGCCCAGCCCACACTGGCTGCGGTGAAGCGATCCCGGTTGGCGACGGTCACGGCGACGGCTACGGCTAGTCCGGCGAGCAGCCAGCCGATCCCGGGGCGGTCCACGGGGAGCATGAGCGCTCCGGCGACTCCGGCGATGGCGGCAGCGGGGAGGACGGCTGGGGGCAGCGGGACGGTCGCGGACTTCGGCGGTGGGAGCTGGCGGAGGAGCACGGGCGGAGCCGCGACGGCTACGCCGCCTGCGCCAGGGCTTGTCGCGCGGTAACCCGCGTCGCCGCGCACCGCAGAAGCCGCGCCAGGCCTGCCACCCGCTGCACTCGCACCGACACCGCCACCAACAGGTCCCGCCGCGCCGGCACTGCCCGCCGCCTCACCACCACTGGCCTCGAGCCCTGCCGCTCCGACACCACCCGCTGCCCGAGCACCACCGCCCCCTGACCCCGCCTCGCCGACCCCACCCGTCGTCCGAGCACCGCCGACCCCGGGCCCCGCCTCGCCGATGCCGCCGCCCGCGGGCCCCGCCGCGTCGGTGCCGCCTGCTCGCCCGCCTGCCGCACCCGCCCCTCCGCCGTCCGCGATCGTCTGCCGCTTGCCCCGGGGCACCCCTCGCCCGTCACCAGGTTTCCCCGGCCCACCCACACTGCTCTTCGGCATCCCACCCACTCCTCACGTTCACGTTTGCAAATACCACCGGCCAGAGTCTCCCCAAGGTCGCGAATGAGTCATTCGCGGCAGCCGCGGGCCCCCGAGGTCAGCCCACCGGCAACGTCACCCGGATCCGGCTGCCGGTCCCCGGCGCCGGATCCACCACCCCGATCGTCCCCCCGTGCAGCTCCACCGCCCACCGCGCGATCGCCAGCCCGAGCCCCGTCCCCCCGCCGGTCGAGCGCTCCCCCCGCGTGAACCGCTCGAACACCCGCACCCGATCGGCAGGCGCGATCCCCGGCCCCTCGTCGCACACGTCGATGCGCACCTCGTCCCCCCGGACCTCGGCCAGCACCTGCACCGACCCGCCCGCCGGGCCGTGGCGGACCGCGTTCTCCAGCAGGTTCGCCACCACCTGGAACAGCCGCCCGCGGTCCGCGGTCACCAGCACGTCCGGCGCCGACACCGAAAACCGCACCCCGCGGACCAGCGCCGCTTCCGAGACCGCCTCGGAAAGCAGCTCCGACAGCGAAAACGACGTCCTGTGCAGCGGGATCGCCCCCGCGTCCAGCCGCGACAGGTCGAGGAGCTCGTCCACCAGCGTCGCCAGGCGCTCGGTCTGCTGCAGCGCCGTCTTCAACGTCCCCGGGTCCGGCTCTTCGACGCCGTCGACCAGGTTCTCCAGCACCCCGTTCAACGCCGTGATCGGCGTCCGCAGCTCGTGGGACACGTTCGCGATCAGCTCGCGCCGCTGGCGGTCCGCGTCGCCGAGGTCGCCCGCCATCTGGTTGAACGCCGAAGCCAGCGAGCCCACCTCGTCGCGGGTCGTCGCCCTGATGCGGCGGGTGTAGTCGCCCTTGGCCATCGCCCGCGCGGCCGCCGTCATCTCGCGCAGCGGGCGCGTCATGCCGTGGGCCAGCAGCTGCGAGAGCACCAGCGCCAGCACCATCGCCGTGATCGTCGTCCTCGGCGGCAGCCAGCCGATCTGCCAGTTGAAGAACGCGAACGCGACCCCGCCGGACGCGACCATCAGGATCGCCAGCTTCAGCTTGATCGACCGGATCCGGTCCAGCGGCCGCGGTACGAGGTTCACGATCCCGCCTCCAGCGCGTACCCGACGCCGTGCACCGTGCGGATCAGGTCCGCTCCCAGCTTCCGCCGCAGCGCCTTGATGTGGCTGTCCACCGCGCGCGTCGCCGCGGACGTGCCGTGCACGTCCCAGTCCCACACCTCCGACAGCAGCCGTTCCCGCGGCTGCACCACCCGCGGCCGCCGCGCGAAGTGCACCAGCAGGTCGAACTCGATCGGCGTCAGCTGCGCCGCCACCCCCGCCCGCGCGACCCGCCGCTGGTCGACGTCGATCTCGAGGTCGCCCAGCACGATCCGGGTTCCCGACGGACCGGCGGAAGACCGCTCCACCCGCCGCAGCAGCGCGTGCACCCGTGCGGTCAAGACCCGCATCGAGAACGGCTTCGTGAGGTAGTCGTCGGCGCCGACGCCGAGCCCGACCAGCATGTCCGTCTCGTCGGCGCGCGCGGTCAGCATGAGCACCGGCACCGGACGGCGCCCCTGGATCCGGCGGCAGACCTCCAGGCCGTCGAACCCCGGCAGCATCACGTCCAGCACGACGAGGTCCGGCTCCGCCGCGGCGTCGGCTTCGACCGCGGCCGGCCCGTCGTGGGCGACGTCCACACTGAACCCTTCGGCCCGCAACCGGGCCGCGATCGACGCGGCGATCGTGAGGTCGTCCTCGACGACCAGCACCCGCCGCCCACCCAGTTCCATGGCCACGACCCTATGCACCCCCGGTGGAGACGGTCCGCGTGAAGTGTGGAGATCCTGTGGAGACGTTTCACCCGCTTTGCCGGTTCGTGACGGCGAGATGTGTGACGCAGGTCATGCACCCGGGAGCCCGTTCGCGCAATCGACAGACTGCACTCCAGGCCGTGGAAGAGTGAACACTCTGCCGTTGCCCCGGCGATGACCAGGCGCGCAGGATGCCGCAATGGCGCCGACACCCGCAGACCAGCGCGTGCACGACGACGGCCGGGTCGAGCTCGACACCGCCGCCGCCGGGTCTCTCGAAGGCAGCCGGTTCTTCAACGAGGAGCTGGCCCCCGTCCCCGTCGAAAAACGAACCTGGACCACTTACAACTACTTCGCGCTCTGGATGGGGATGGCGCACAACATCCCCAGTTACGCACTGGCCGCGTCGCTGATCGCCCTCGGCATGAACTGGGTGCAGGCGCTGCTCACGATCACCATCGGCAACCTGATCGTGCTCGCGCCGATGCTGCTCAACAGCCACGCCGGCACGAAGTACGGCATCCCGTTCCCGGTGTTCGCCCGCGCGTTCTACGGCTTGCGCGGCGCCAACCTCGCCGCCCTGCTGCGCGCGTTCATCGCGTGCGGCTGGTTCGGCATCCAGACGTGGGTCGGCGGCGAGGCCATCTACGTCATCCTCGGGCGCCTGCTCGGCTCGTGGTGGCGCGACTCGCCGGTGATCGCCGGGCAGCACTGGACGCTGTGGCTGTCCTTCGTGGTCTTCTGGATCGGCCAGATGCTCATCATCTGGCGCGGTATGGAGGCGGTCCGCCGGTTCGAGAACTGGACGGCTCCGCTGGTGTCCGTCGGCTTCCTGATCATGCTCGGGTACGTGCTGGTCAAGGCGGGCGGGCTCGGCCCGATCCTGTCCGACGGCGGGAAGCTCGGCTGGGGACCGGACTTCTGGAAGGTGTTCGCGCCGTCGCTGATGGCGATGATCGCGTTCTGGTCGACGCTGTCGCTGAACATGCCGGACTTCACGCGGTTCGGCGGCAGCCAGCGCAAGCAGGTCCGCGGCCAGATCCTCGGCCTGCCCACCACGATGACGTTCATCGCGATCGTGGCCATCCTGACGACGTCGGGCGGGCACGTGCTCTACGGCGAGGACATCTGGGACCCGGCGCAGCTGGCCGACAAGTTCACCAGCCCGGTCGTGGTCGTCGTCGCACTGGTCGCGCTGGTGCTCGCGACGATCTCGGCGAACCTCGCGGCTAACGTCGTCAGCCCGTCCTACGACTTCTCGAACGCCTTCCCGAAGAAGATCACCTTCGCGGTCGGCGGCGGGATCACCGGCGTCATCGGCATCCTCATCCAGCCGTGGCGCCTCTACTCCGACCCGAACATCTACATCTTCGCCTGGCTCGGCTTCTACGGCGGCCTGCTCGGCGCGGTCGCCGGGGTGCTCGTCGCGGGCTACTGGGTGATCGCCCGCACCAAGCTCAAGCTGAAGGACCTCTACACACCCGATGGGGTGTATTGGTTCAGCGGCGGCTGGAACTGGCGCGCACTGGTCGCGACGCTGGTGGGAGCCGTCCTCGCGGTGGGTGGCGCGTACGGCGGGCCGTTCCCCGACGGCGGGCTGATCCCATTCCTCAAGCCGCTTTACGACTACAACTGGGTGATCGGCTTCGTCGGCGCGTTCGTCGTCTTCGCCGCCCTGTCCCGTTCGTCAACCAAGGAGGAAGCAAGTGAGCGTCGTCCGAGCCGGATTGATCCAGCAGCGGTGGACGGGTGACAAGGAGTCCATGATCAAGGCGGCGGTCGACCACATCGCCACCGCCGCCTCGCAGGGCGCCCAGGTCGTCTGCCTGCAGGAACTGTTCTACGGGCCCTACTTCTGCCAGGTGCAGGACACCGAGTTCTACTCCTACACCGAGGGCATCCCGGACGGGCCGACGACCAAGCTCATGCAGGAGGTCGCCGAGCGCCACGGCGTCGTGCTGATCGTGCCGATGTACGAGGTCGAGCAGCCCGGCGTCTACTACAACACCGCCGCGGTGATCGACGCCGACGGCACGTACCTCGGCAAGCACCGCAAGAACCACATCCCGCAGGTCAAGGGTTTCTGGGAGAAGTTCTACTTCCGGCCCGGCAACATGGGCTACCCGGTGTTCGACACCGCCGTGGGCCGCATCGGCGTCTACATCTGCTACGAGCGGCACTTCCCGGAAGGCTGGCGCGCGCTGGGCCTGGCCGGGGCGAAGATCGTGTTCAACCCGTCGGCGACCAGCCGCGGGCTGTCGCAGTACCTGTGGAAGCTGGAGCAGCCGGCGGCCGCGGTGGCCAACGAGTACTTCGTCGGCGCGATCAACCGCGTCGGCGTGGAACCCCTGGGCGACAACGACTTCTACGGCCAGACGTACTTCGCCGACCCGCGCGGGCAGCTGATCGGCGACGCCGCGTCCGACACCGACGACGAGGTCGTCATCCGCGACCTCGACATGACGCTGCTCGACGAGGTCCGGGACCTGTGGGCGTTCTACCGCGACCGCCGCCCGGACACCTACGGCCCCCTCACGGAGGCCTGATGACCACGCTCATCAAGGGCGGCCAGGTCGTTTCACCGTCGGGCGCGCTGCTCGCGGACGTCCTCGTCGACGGCGAGACCATCGCCGCCGTCGGGGCGCCCGGCACGCTTTCCGGCGACGAGACGATCGACGCCACCGGCAAGTACGTGCTGCCCGGTGGCATCGACGCGCACACGCACATGGAGATGCCCTTCGGCGGGACGCACTCCGTCGACAGCTTCTCGACCGGCACCACGGCGGCGGCCTGGGGCGGCACGACGACGATCATCGACTTCGCCGTGCAGGCCAAGGGAACGTCGTTGCTGTCCACCTTGGACAAGTGGCACGCCAAAGCGGACGGCAACTGCGCGATCGACTACGGCTTCCACATGATCGTCAGCGACGTCAACGACCAGTCGCTGAAGGAGATGGAAGCCTGCGTCGACGGCGGCGTCGGCAGCTTCAAGATGTTCATGGCCTACCCGGGGGTGTTCTACTCCACGGACGGCGAAATCCTGCTGGCCATGCAGAAGGCGCGCGAGATCGGCGCCACGATCATGATGCACGCGGAGAACGGCATCGCGATCGACCAGCTGGCCGCGCAGGCGGTGGCGGCCGGGAACACCGACCCCGTCCAGCACGGTCTGACGCGTCCGCCGGAGCTGGAAGGCGAGGCGACGTCACGGGCGATCCAGCTCGCGAAGGTCACCGGTTCGCCGTTGTACATCGTGCACCTGTCGGCGTCGCAGGCACTCGCGGCGGTCGCGGAGGCGCGCAACGACGGCCAGAACGTCTTCGCCGAGACGTGCCCGCAGTACCTCTACCTGTCCATCGAAGACTTGGCCAAGCCGGACTTCGAGGGCGCCAAGTACGTCGCTTCGCCGCCGCTGCGGGAGAAGTCGCACCAGGCCGACCTGTGGCGGGGCCTGCGGACGAACGACCTGTCCGTGGTGTCGACCGACCACTGCCCGTTCTGCTTCAAGGACCAGAAAGAGCTGGGGCGCGCGGACTTCCGGGCCATCCCGAACGGGATGCCGGGTGTCGAGCACCGGATGGACCTGCTGCACCAGGGTGTCGTCGCGGGCGAGCTGACGCTCGGGCGCTGGGTCGAGACGTGCTCGGCGACGCCGGCGCGGATGTTCGGGCTGTACCCGCGCAAGGGCGTCATCGCGGCGGGCTCGGACGCGGACATCGTGATCTACGACCCTTCGGCGACGCAGACCCTCTCGGCCGAGACGCACCACATGAACGTGGACTACTCGGCGTACGAAGGGTTCGAGATCACCGGTCGCGTGCACACCGTGCTCTCCCGCGGGCGCGTCGTCGTGTCGCCTTCCGGCTTCTCGGGGAGCACGTCGCACGGCAAGTTCCTGTCGCGCTCGCTGAACCAGTACCTGAACTAATAGACAGAGTGTGGCGAAGCCACTCCGCTGAGGGTGGTGGCGGGGAGGAAGGTGGAGATGGACTTCGGGATCGTGCTGCAGACGGACCCACCCGCACGGGACGTCGTGCGGCTCATGAAGGACGCCGAGGACGCCGGGTTCCGCTACGGCTGGACGTTCGACTCCTGCGTGCTGTGGCAGGAGCCGTTCGTCATCTACTCGGCGATCCTCGCGGCGACGTCGTCGCTGGTCGTGGGGCCGATGGTGACCAGCCCCGGCACGCGGGACTGGTCGGTGATGGCGTCGACGTTCGCCACGCTCAACGACATGTACGGCAACCGGACGGTCTGCGGCATCGGCCGCGGCGACTCCGCGCACCGGGTCGTCGGCAAGCCACCGTCCACTTTGGCCACCGTGCGCGACTGCATGCGCGTGGTCAAGGACCTCGCCGAAGGCCGCGCGGTGGAGATGAACGAGAAGACCGTGCAGATCCCGTGGATCCGCAACGGCAGGCTCGAGATGTGGATGGCCGGGTACGGGCCGAAGGCGCTGCAGACGGTCGGCGAGCACGCCGACGGCTTCATCCTGCAGTGCGCGGACCCGGCGATCGCGCGCTGGACGATCGGCGCGGTGCGCGACGCCGCGCGGGCGGCCGGCCGCGATCCCGGCGGCATCACGATCTGCGTCGCGGCCCCGGCGTACGTCGGGGACGACCGGCCGCACCAGCGCGAACAGCTGCGCTGGTTCGGCGGGATGGTCGGCAACCACGTCGCCGACCTGGTGGCCCGCTACGGGTCTTCGAGCGCGGTGCCTCGCGAGCTGACCGACTACATCCGCGAGCGGGAGGGCTACGACTACAGCCACCACGGCAAGGCGGGCAACCCGTCGACGGAGTTCGTCCCGGACGAGATCGTCGACCGGTTCTGCCTGCTGGGCCCCGCGCCGGCCCACGTCGAACGGCTGCAGGAGCTGGCCGAGCTGGGCGTGGACCAGTTCTCGCTGTACCTGATGCACGACGACCGCGAGGCGACGCTGGCGTCGTACGGCTCGCAGATCATCCCGAAGCTCACCGCGTAGGGCCCGCCCTACCCCGGTTCCGGGGGTGCGCACCAGCGCGCCCCCGGTCCCGGTGCCGGGACGATCGGGGCCATGAATTCTCCGAAACTCCGTGCTGCGCTGGCTCTGGGGGCCGTCGTGGGTGCGGTCGCCTTGAGTGCGCCCGCGGCCGCGGCGAGCCCCACCGGAATCGTCTGGGAATCCGCGTGCGCCGCCGGGTACCAATGCGGCCACCTCGACGTCCCACTGTCCTATCAGGACTCGTCGGCCGGCACCGCGTCGATCGCCGTCGGCCGGTTGCCCGCCACCGATCAGGCCCACAAGCTGGGCACGATCTTCTACAACCCCGGCGGCCCGGGTTCGTCCGGCCGTTTCGCACCCGCGTTGACGCCGTTCCTGCACGAGCGCTTCGACATCGTCGGGTTCGACCCGCGCGGCGTCGGCGCCAGCTCGAAGATCCACTGCTTCACCGATCCTTCGCAGCTCGAGGTCCTCCAGCGCGCGCTCGGCACGTTCCCGCTCACCCGGGCCGCCGAGCAGCAGCAGATCGCGGACACCCGCACGGTCACCGATCTCTGCGAACAGAACGCGGGCCCGCTGGCCGACCACCTTTCCACCGGCACGATCGCGCGCGACCTGGACCGGCTGCGAGCGGCTTTCGGCGAGCAGAAACTGCGCTACTACGGGAAGTCGTACGGCACCTACCTCGGCGAGACGTACGCCAGCCTGTTCCCCGGCCGGGTGGGTTCCCTGGCGCTCGACGCGGTCGACGACCCGGTGCGCTGGTCGACCGGCACCGGCCCGATGAGCTACCGGCTTCAGGGTTACGAAGACGGCCCACGCGCGCTGAAGTCCTTTTTGGACGCGTGTGCTTCCCGCTGCACGTTCGACTACGACGCGATCCTGGACCGGCTGGCGACGGGCCCGATCACCGTGACGGACACCGCGGGCAAGCAGGTCGCCGTCACCTACCAGAGCGCGATCGCCACGATCCACAACTACCTGACCGACGCCCAAGCGGCGCCGCAACTGGCCGCGTTCCTCCAGGCGCTGGCGGACCCGGCGTCGCGCGCCCCGGCGTCAGCGGGCGGCCCGCCGGACGTCGATTCCCTCCTGGGCGGCGGCGCGACGCTGTGCTCGGACGCGGCGAACCCGCGCGATCCGGCCGTGTGGTGGGACTACGCGCGGAAGGCCGACCGGGTGGGCCGCGGCTTCGGGCCGTACGACGTCTACAAGACGCTGCCCTGCGCCACCTGGGACGTCTCGGACACCGGACGCTACACGGGTCCGTGGAACCGCCCGACGGCGCCGATCCTGCTGCTCGCCAACCGCCAGGGCGACCTCGAAACGCCGTACGCCGGGGCCCAGCGGACCGAGAAGCTGCTGGCCAACGCGCACCTGCTGACGCTCGACACGTACGGGCACGGGTCGAGGGGCAAGAGCGCGTGCGTGGACGCGTCGCTCGACCGCTACTTCGCCGCCGGTTCGGTACCCGCGCGGGGCACGGTCTGCGGAGCGGACCGGGGTCCGTTCGCTTGGCAGCAAAAGAAGTAGAAGCGACGTCACGGCCGTGCGACTCGATCGGGAAGCCCCGCCTGCAATACTGTCGGTCATGGTCTCCTCGAGCAGCGGCAGGAAGAAGTCGGCGATCCCGCTGGGGTCCGCAGGAGCTTTCGCCGCGCTCGTCGGAGCCACCTCGCTGACCGGCTGGGTCGAGTGGAAGTCCGTCTGGGCCTGGGTGTCGGACCACGTGGTTCCGCTGACGACTTTCACCGTCGCCGCAGTGCTCATCTCGCTTGCCGTCGTCCGCGCCCTCACCGATCACCGGCATCGCGACACCCGTCGTGATGTGCCGCCGTTGACGTGGTGGATGCTGGCCGGCGCGGTCGCCGTTGTCGCCGCCGTCACGTGGATCGCGACCAGCGTTCTCCTCAACGAAGCCGATCATGCGAACGATCGCGCTGCGGCACGGGTGGACGCGGTGAAGACCGGCCTCGGAGTGGCCGCGGGAACCGGCGGGATCTTCGCTTTGCTGCTGGCCGTTCGCAGGCAGTGGCACCAGGAGTTCACCACGTTGGAGACCGCTCGTGATGCCGAGTCGCGCCGCATCACGGAGTTGTACACCAAGTCAGCCGAGCAGTTGGGGTCCGAGAAAGCGGCGGTGAGGCTAGCCGGGCTGTACGCGCTCGAACGACTCGCCGACGACAACGCGCACCAGCGGCAGACCATTGTGAACGTGGTGTGCGCCTATTTGCGCATGCCACCGGAAGCCACGGCCACGCCCTCCGGTGATCGCGCCGATGACCGGCCTGACGGTGTCCAGGTCGGCGAGGCACAGATCCGGCTACAAGCGCAACGCATCCTCGCGCGGCATTTGAAGGAGCGCGATCCCGCTGGGCGCACCGCACAGTCGTACTGGCAGGAGATCGATGTCGATCTCACCGGTGCGACACTCGTCGACCTCGACCTGAGTGGCTGCCACCCTCGTTCGATCACGGTCCACGGTGCGCAGCTCACCGGGCGCTCGGACCTGTCCGCCATCGCGGCAGACGACGTCGCCGACTTCTCGAATGCCGAGTTCCAAGGCACTACATCGTTTCGCGACGCTCGGTTCCCGGTCGCCGCCGACTTCTCCCGGGCGAAGTTCCACGACACCGTCGATTTCGACGGATCGCAGTTCGATGGGATGGCGAAGTTCACCCATTGCCACCTCGAGAAGAAAGCATCCTTCAGCGGCGTCGTGATCACCTCCGCCGCCGACTTCCGGGAGATCAAGTCCCGTGGGTTCATGGACTTCGGCTCATCGAGCTTCGGAGGAACGACAGACCTCCGGCAAGCACAGATCCGGGGAGCGGCGGCGTTCCGGAAGGCTGTCTTCCTTGACGACGTCTTGGCTCACGGCGCCCACTTCGCCTCTTCGGCGGACTTCGGCGATGCCCACTTCAACGGAACGGCCCGGTTCGACGGCGTGAGGTTCAACGGGCGAGCACTGTTCGGCGGATGCAGTTTCGCCGCTACCGCCAGTTTCGAGCAAGCCAGGTTCAACGCGGAGTTCACCTTCCGCCGGGTCAAAAGCGAGAGTCACGCGAAGTTCGCGGGCAGTCCATGGGTCCGGACGGACGTTGCTCCTTCGGTGCAGCGCACCAGGTTCCCACCCAAGGGGTTCCGGCTCACCGAAGTGACTTCGGCGCCTCGATCGGCGACGAAGGGCGATTGGGCACGAATGACCGAAGAGCCAGATGCACCACAGCAAGCCGGAACTCCTCCGGAAGCTCAGTCCACCAGCGCCTGGTAAACCAGCTGCCGCAACTGCGGGCGCAGCCGGTAAGTGCTCGATGGCAACAGCTGCGTGTAGAACCCGACCGTCAGATCCTCATCCGGATCCACCCAGAACGCCGTCGAAGCCGCCCCGCCCCAAGCGAACTCCCCCGCCGATGACAACGTCCGGGCCTTCACCGGGTCCTCCAGTACCGAGAACCCCAGCCCGAAACCGTGGCCGTCGAACGGCATCTCCGCGAACAGCGGGCGCCCGAACGCCTCCAAGTCCACCCGCCCCGGCAGGTGGTTCGAAGCCATCAGCGACACCGTCCGCGGGGACAGCAGCCGAACTCCGTCGAGTTCGCCGCCGCGCAGCAGCATCTCCGTGAAACGCCAGTAATCGCCCGCTGACGACACCAGGCCGCCGCCGCCGGACAGGCAGTCCGGGCGGGACGTGCCCGCGCGGCCGAACGCGTCGTTGCGGACCGCGCGGCCCGATGCCGGGTCGCGCACGTACATCGCGGCCAGCCGCGGCAGGGAAGGAGCCACGAACGCCGTGTCCGTCATGCCCAGCGGCGTGAAGATCCGCGACGAGAAGAACTCGTCCAGTGGCAGGCCCGACACCACTTCGACCAAGCGCCCGAGCACGTCGGACGCGATCGAGTAGTTCCACTCCGCGCCCGGCTGGAACACCAGCGGCAGCTTCGCCCACTGCTCGCAGCACGCCGCCAGGTCGAGGCCCGGCGGGGTGCTCCACTCGAAGCCCGCCGCCCGGTAGATCGCGTCCACCGGGTGGCCGTGGTGGAAGCCGTACGTCAGGCCCGCCGTGTGCGTCAGCAGGTGCCACACCCGGATCGGCGACGTCGCCGGCTCGGTGAGCGGCGACAGCGCCGACCCCTTGACGAACACGCGTGGCGAAGCGAACTCGGGCAACCAGCGTGAAATCGGGTCGTCCAGCTCCAGCAAGCCCTCTTCGGCCAGCATCATCGCCGCCACCGAGGTGATCGGCTTGGTCATCGAGAAGATGCGCCAGAGCGTGTCGGTCTCCACCGGGAGGTCCGCTTCGACGTCGCGGTGCCCGCCGCGGCCGACGTGGACGATGCGGCCGTGCCTGCTCACCACCGCGAGCCAGCCCGGTAACCGCCCGTCCTCGACGTACCGGTCGAAGTGCGCGTCGAGCCTCGTCAGCCGGTCCGCGTCGAACCCGGCTTCGGCCGGGTCGACTTCCACCTTGAGTTCTGCCATGCCGCGAGGCTACTTCTCGCGCGCCCGTTCGGCCGCTTTCTCTTCGCGCCAGGCTTCGTCGTTCTTGCCCACGCGCCAGTAGCCCGAGATCGACAGCAGCTCGCGCCGCACCCCGCGCTCGTCGAGCAGGTACCGCCGCAGGTCCCGCACGAAGCCCGCCTCGCCGTGCACGAACGCCTGCACGACGCCGTCGCGCCACGGCAGCTCGCGCACCGCCGCGGCGACGTCGCCGCCGGAAGCCCGGTGCAGCCAGGTGATCTGCACGTCCCCCTTGGTGGCCAGCGGCTGCTCCTCGGCCGCGTTCTCGACGAGGATCACCGCGTGCGCCGGGGCCCCGGCCGGGAGCGCTTCGAGCGACGCCGCGATGGCCGGCAACGCGCTTTCGTCCCCGGCCAGCAGGTGCCAGTCCGCCTCGCTGCCCGGCGCGTAGGCGCCGCCGGGACCGGAAAGCAGCAGCTCGTCACCCGGCTGGGCGGCGGCCGCCCACGGGCCGGCGATGCCCTCGTCGCCGTGGTGGACGAAGTCGATGACCAGCTCGCCGGCCTGCGGGTCGAACGCCCGGACGGTGTAGGAACGCTGCCGCGGCCAGTGTTCCCGCGGCAGCGTCGCGCGGCACTCCTGGACGTCGAACGGCTCCGGGTACTCGACGCCGGGCACCTTGAACAGCACCTTCACGTAGGCGTCGGTGAATTCGTTCGGCGTGAAGGCGGCGATGCCGTCACCACCCGCGACGATCCGGATCATGTGCGGTGTCAGCCGCTCGGTGCGCAGGACCCGCAGGCGCACCGCGGGACGCCCGGACCGCCGGGGTGCTTCAGCCATCGACCACTCCAATACTAAGGCTTACCTAAGTCAGCCTACGCGCCGGATCGGGCCCGTGCCTACCCAGGTGTGCTCAGTTCTTCGAGCAGCCGCGCGAACCCGGCGGCGGTCCGCGCCCGGAACCCGACGAAGAACCGGTTCGCCAGCGGCACGCCCCACCGCCCGCGCGAAGCCGCGTTGACCACCCGGTGCTCGACGCGGGCGCCGGCCGGATCCGGCGTGACGCGGTACTCCCCGCGGTACCACCAGCCGCCCTGGACCGCGACGAACCCGCGTTCGCGGTCGACGTCCATCCGCATCGGGTGGCCGCCGCCGCTCAGCAGGCTCCGCAACCGGTCGAACACCTCCCCGGGTGGCCGCGCGACGACCCCCGAAGCCTCCGCAAGCGCTTTCACGAGCGAGGATCCGAAACGCGCGTGTTCTGGAACGCCGTGATCAGCCACTCGCCGTCTTCGCGGACGAGCACGAAGGTGACCGTCGATTCACGGCCTTCGTCCGTCGTGTCCGAACCGGTCACCGACGAGCCGCCACCCACGACGGCGACGGCGACGTCCGGGCGGACGAACCGCACCTTCGCCGCCGCGTCGGGCCGCCCGGTCAGCTTGATCCCCTTGAGCGGCCCTTCGAAGAGCGCGCGGTGCGAGCTCTCGATCCCGGCGCGGCCGGCGAAGTTCGCCCCGAAGAACGTCACGTAGTCCGCGTCTTCGGTGAAGAGCCGCCCGTACGCGGTCGCGTCCCCGTCGTTCCAGGCCTGCGTGAGCTTGCCGAGCACGGCGCGGACGTCGGCTTCGGTGGTGGTCGTGGTCATGAGATCCCCTTCACGAACGCTGTTCGTTTGACGAACACCGTTCTATCGACGAACGCCGTTCGCGTCAAGTACAGTGTTCGCGTGACCGTTCCCCCGCCGCCGTGGCGCAGCGCCCCGCGCCGCCGCGCCGCGAAACCCGTCCTGTCCCAGGAACTCGTCGTGAAGACAGGGCTGGAAATCCTGGCGAAGGAGGGCTTCGAGGCGGTCACCATGCGGCGGGTCGCGCAGGAACTCGACACCGGGCCCGCGTCGCTCTACGCGCACGTGTCCAACAAGGACGAACTGGCGGAGCTGATGCTCGACGCCGTGCTCGCCGACGTGCCGCTGCCGGAGCCGGACCCGGCCCGCTGGGACGAGCAGGTCAAGGACCTCGTCCGCGCGCAGATCCGGGTGATGGTCGCCCACCCCGGCATCGCGCGCGTGGCGTGGGACATCGCCGTGCCGGTCACGCCGAGTTCGCTGCAGCAGGGCGAGGCGATGCTCGCCCTGCTGCGCGCCGGCGGCCTCGGGCTCAAGCAGGCGACGTTCGCGGGCGACGCGCTTTCCCTCTACGCCAAGGCGTACGCGTACGAAGCCAGCGGCTGGACCTGGGGCGACATCGACCAGGCCGAGACGGCGAAACGCGGCGAGCAGATGGTCGCCTACATGCGCTCACTGCCCGCCGAATCGTTCCCGAACATGCTGCGCATCGGCGAGTTCTTCTCCGCCGAGACGGCCACCGAACGCCTCGAGTTCGCCCTCGACACCTACCTCGCCGGCCTCAAGGTGCTGGCCGCGAAAAACTAGGGCCGCAGCACGATCTTGCCGCGCGTGTGCCGCTGTTCCAGCTCGCGGTAGGCGTCGCGCACCTCGTCCAGCGGGTAGACGCGGGCGACCGGCAGGGTCAGCAACCCCTTGTCCAGCAACAGGCCCAGCTCGCGCAGGATGTCGGCGGACGCGCCGGCCGCGTTGCCGTCGGTCTTGACGTTGTACTTCGCGGCCGCCTCGAAGTCGATGATCGTGTCGATCCGCCCGGGGTGGATCCCCAGGTGCAGCGCCAGTTCCACGTACCCGGAACCGAAGGTGTCGACGAACGCGTGGACGCCGTCCGGCGCCGCTTCCTTGATCCGCCCGAGAACGCCATCCCCGTAGGAAACCGGGACGACGCCGAGCTCGCGCAGCCACTCGTGGTTCGCTTCGCCGGCGAGGCCGATCACCTCGGCGCCGGCCAGCTTCGCCAGCTGGACCGCGAGCGAACCCACACCGCCGGCCGCGCCCGAAACGACGACCGTCTCCCCTTCGCGCGGGCACACCGCTCCCACCGCGGCGTACGCGGTCGTGCCGGCCACGAACAGCGAGCCGGCGACCTCCCACGGCAGGTCGGCGGGCTTCGGCGTCAGGTTCTCCGCTTCCGCGACGACGAAGTCGGCGTGGCTGGAGCGGGTGTCGACGAACCCGATCACCTCGTCGCCGACGGCGATCTCCTCGACGCCTTGGCCGAGCTCGGCCACGACGCCGGCGAAGTCGCTGCCCTGACCGGACGGGAACGTCGCCGGGTAGCGCTCGTGCAGGAAGCCCCGCCGGATGGCCGCCTCGCCCGGGTTGATCCCGGCGGCCCGCACCTCGACGAGCACCTGCCCCGGTCCGGCGATCGGCAAGGGGACGTCCTCGACCCGGAGGACCTCCACGTCGCCGTACTCGTCGAACTTGATCGCGCGCGCCATGAGGCCTCCCGGAAGTCGTTGCTCAATACAAGCAACGACCGGGGCGGCCGGAATAATTCCCGGCTCAGCCCGCGAGCCGCCGGACGACGCCGTCGGCGAGCAGCCGCCCGCGGTCGGTGAGCACCGCGCGGCCCCGCGTGTCCAAAGCAGACGGGTCGAGCAGGCCCTCCGCCGCGGCCGCGCGGGCTTCGGCGAGCCCGGGCTCGTCGAGGGCGTCGAGCGGCAGCCCTTCGGCGACGCGGAGTTCGAGCATGATCCGCTCGAGGTGCTGGTCGTCGTCGGTGAGCACTTCGCGCCCGCCCGCTGGCGAATCGCCGCCGGCCAGCAACGCGGCGTAGCGCGCCGGGTGCTTGACGTTCCACCAGCGCACCCCGCCGACGTGGCTGTGCGCGCCCGGGCCGGCGCCCCACCAGTCGTCGCCGCGCCAGTAGCCGAGGTTGTGGCGGCAGCGGGCCGCGTCGGAGGCCGCCCAGTTCGACACCTCGTACCAGCGCAGCCCGGCCGCCGTGAGCGCCGCGTCGATCATCTCGTAGTCCGCGGCCAGCACGTCGTCGTCGGGCGCGGGCAGCTCGCCGCGGCGCACGCGGCGGGCCAGCGCGGTGCCCTCCTCGACGATCAACGCGTACGCGGACACGTGGTCGACGCCGGCGGCCAGCACGGCGTCGAGCGTGGCGAGGAGGTCGTCCGGGCGTTCTCCCGGCGTGCCGTAGATCACGTCGAGGTTCACGTGGTCGAAGCCGGCGGCGCGCGCTTCGGCGGCGGCCTGCCCCGGCCGGCCCGGCGTGTGCACGCGGTCGAGGATCTTCAGCACGTGCGGCGCGGCCGACTGCATGCCCAGCGAAACGCGGGTGTAGCCGGCTTCGCGGATCCCGGCGAAGAACTCCGGCGACGTCGACTCCGGGTTCGACTCCGTCGTCACCTCGGCGCCCGGCGCGAGCCCGAAGACGTCGCGGACGGCGTCGAGCACCGAAGCCAGGCCGTCCGCGCCGAGCAGCGAAGGCGTGCCGCCGCCGACGAACACGGTGTCGGCGGCCGGCGGCACGACCAGCACGCGGGCGGCCAGCTCCAGCTCGCGCCGCAGCCCCTCGAGCCAGGACTGGGGCGACGAGCCGGAGTCCAGCTCACCCGCGGTGTAGGTGTTGAAGTCGCAGTAACCGCAGCGCGTCGCGCAGAACGGGACGTGCACGTAGACCCCGAACGCTCTGCTGCCGAGCCCGTCCAGCGCGCTTTCCGGCAACGCCGGATCGATCGGGGTGGTGGGGTCGGGACGCAGCTCGGGCACGCCCCGATTGTCCCCTACGAGGCCGGGAGGTTCGCCGCCGCCCACTCGGGGTCGACGGGGATCATTTCGATGACGTCGAGCAGCACGCCGTCCGGGTCCGCGACGTAGAAGTGCCGCTGCCCGTAGACCTCGTCGACGAGCGGCACGACGAGGTCCACCCCCGCCTCCGCCAGCCGCTTCGCCTCGGCCGCCGCGTCTTCGACGACGAGCCCGAACATCACGCCGGTCGTCTCGGCCGCCCGGTACCCCGCCGGCACCGACGCGTGCCCGCGCTGCACGAAGCTGATCTCGTAGCCCGGCGCGCCGGCGTTGACGCTGGCGAACCAGTCCAGCTCGACGGTGACCGGCAGCCCGAGCACGTCGGCGTAGAAGCGGGTGGTCGCGGCGACGTCGTCGACCAGGTACCCCGCCCCGAAACCCTTGACCTGCATCCAGTTCCCCTCTTCAAACCACTGTGTCCGAAGTACTCTACATGTAGTGGTTTGAACGGCGCAAGAGTCCGCACGCAGCATGGTTGACACGATTTTCGCAGGTGAGTGACCCTTCTCCCAGCATGCGGTCAGGCCTGGACCACATTGTGGACGCGTGGCACGCTCACGTCGTGACTCATGCCGGTGACTTCCTCGTGGCCCGCCGCCACGTCGACCTCCTGCGGGTCGCGAGCGCCCTCTGCGCACCCGTTCGCTGACTGCCGTCGCCACCACCCGCCACGAAATCGGACAGCCCCCTCGGAGGACGCCGCCATGGCCACGCCCACGCGTCAGACCCCCGCCCGACCCGCCCGCGCGAAGCAGAAGCGCGGCGAAGGGCAGTGGGCACTCGGTTACCGGGAGCCGCTGAACCCGAACGAGCGGTCGAAGAAGGACGATCACCCGCTCAACGTGCGGGCGCGGATCGAAAACATCTACGCCCACCGCGGGTTCGACGCGATCGACCCGGGCGACCTGCGCGGCCGGTTCCGCTGGTTCGGCCTCTACACCCAGCGCAAGCCGGGGATCGACGGCGGCCGCACCGCGACGCTGGAGCCCGAAGAGCTCGACGACAGCTACTTCATGCTGCGGGTCCGCCTCGACGGCGGCGCGCTGACCACCCGGCAGCTCACCGTGCTCGGCGAGATCTCGCAGCAGTACGCCCGTGACACCGCCGACATCACCGACCGGCAGAACATCCAGTACCACTGGATCCGGATCGAGGACGTCCCCGCGATCTGGGACAAGCTCGAGCAGTCCGGCATGACGACGATGGAAGCGTGCGGCGACAGCCCGCGCGTCATCCTCGGCTCGCCGGTCGCCGGCATCGCGGCCGACGAAGTGATCGACGGCACGCCGGCGATCGACGAGATCAAACGCCGCTACATCGGCAAGCCCGAGTTCGCGAACCTGCCGCGCAAGTTCAAGACCGCGGTCTCCGGCCAGCCCGACGTCGCGCACGAGATCCACGACATCGCCTTCGTCGGCGTCGACCACCCCGAGCACGGCCCCGGCTTCGACGTCTGGGTCGGCGGCGGCCTGTCGACCAACCCGATGCTCGGGCAGCGCCTCGGCGCGTGGGTGCCGCTGGACGAGGTCCCCGACGTCTGGGAAGGCGTCATCTCGATCTTCCGCGACTACGGCTACCGGCGGCTGCGCTCCCGCGCCCGGATCAAGTTCCTGGTCAAGGACTGGGGCGCGGAGAAGTTCCGCCAGGTGCTGCAGGACGAGTACCTCAAGCGCGAGCTGATCGACGGCCCGGCGCCGGCCGAACCCGCCGCCCCGCTCGACCACGTCGGGGTGCACCCGCAGGTCGACGGCAACTTCTACGTCGGCGCCGCGCCGATCGCCGGCCGGTCGTCGGGCGGCACGCTCGTCGCCGTCGCCAAGGCCGCCGAGCGCGCCGGGTCGGCCCGCGTGCGGCTCACCCCGCAGCAGAAGCTCGTCGTGCTCGACGTCCCCGAGGCCCAGGTCGCCACGCTCGAGGCCGAGCTGAGCGAACTGGGGCTGGAGACGAAGCCGTCGCCGTGGCGGCGCGGCGTGATGGCCTGCACCGGGCTGGAGTTCTGCAAGCTCGCCATCGTCGAGACGAAGGCGCGGGCGCAGCAGCTGGTCGCGGACCTCGAGAAGTCCTTGGCGGACATCCAGAAGGACCTCGACACGCCGGTCAGCGTGCACCTCAACGGCTGCCCCAACTCCTGCGCGCGGATCCAGACCGCGGACATCGGCCTCAAGGGCCAGATCGTCACCGACGCCGACGGCAACCAGGTCGAAGGCTTCCAGGTGCACCTGGGCGGCGGCCTCGGCCTCGACGCCGGGTTCGGCCGGAAGCTGCGCGGGCACAAGGTGACCTCGGGCGAGCTGACCGGGTACGTCGAGCGCGTCGTCCGCAACTACGTGACCGGGCGCGAACCCGGCGAGCGGTTCGCGCAGTGGGCGCTGCGCGCCGAGGAAAGCGCCCTCCAGTGACCGAGCGAGCGGCTCCGTACTACTGCCCGTACTGCGGTGACGAGGATCTGCGGCCGGAAGAGAACGGCGGCTGGCTGTGTTCGGCCTGTCGCCGGGTTTTCTCGGTGAAGTTCCTCGGCCTGTCCCTCCCGGAGGTTTCCCGATGACCGCCACCGCCGACTACAAGACCCTCGCCGAGCGCGCCTCCAAGGAGCTCGCGGACGCCACCGCCGACGAAGCGATCCGCTGGACCGTCGACACGTTCGGCGACGACTTCATCGTCGCGTCCAACATGCAGGACGCCGTGCTCATCGACCTCGCCACGAAGGTCAAGTCCGAGGTGGACGTGCTCTTCCTCGAGACCGGGTACCACTTCCCCGAGACCCTCGGCACGCGCGACGCCGTGCAGACGGTCTACCCGGGCGTGAAGATCGTCAACGCCCAGGCCGAGCAGAGCGTCGCCGAGCAGGACGCGGAGTACGGCGAGAAGCTGCACGAGCGCGACGCGACGCTGTGCTGCAACCTGCGCAAGGTCGTGCCGCTGCGCAAGACCCTCTCGAACTACTCGGCGTGGATCACCGGCGTGCGCCGGGTCGACGCGCCGACCCGCGCGAACACCCCGATCGTCACCTGGGACGACCGCAACGGCCTGGTGAAGGTCAACCCGATCGCGGCGTGGACCGACGACGAGTTCAACGGCTACATCCGCGAGCACGGGATCCTCGAAAACCCGCTGGTTTCGATCGGCTACCTGTCGATCGGCTGCGCCCCCTGCACGGCTCGCGTCGAGCCGGGCCAGGACCCGCGCAGCGGCCGGTGGGCGGGTCAGTCGAAGACCGAGTGCGGATTGCACGGCTGAGGAAGGGACGCATGACGACCTTGGAGCCCGCCACCGACGCGGCACAGGACAACCTGGCGGCTTTGGAATCCGAAGCCATTCACATCTTCCGGGAGGTGGCAGGCGAGTTCGACCGGCCGGTGATCCTCTTCTCCGGTGGCAAGGACTCGACGCTGCTGCTGCACCTGGCGATCAAGGCGTTCTGGCCGGCGCCGGTGCCGTTCCCGCTGCTGCACGTGGACACCGGGCACAACTTCGACGAGGTCATCGAGTTCCGCGACCGGGTCGTCGAGCGGCACGGGCTGCGCCTGGTCGTCGCGAAGGTCCAGGACTGGATCGACGACGGGCGCCTCGAAGAGCGCGCCGACGGGATGCGCAACCCGCTGCAGACCACGCCACTGCTCGACACGATCTCCGAGAACAAGTTCGACGCCGTCTTCGGCGGCGGGCGCCGCGACGAGGAGCGCGCCCGGGCGAAGGAGCGGATCTTCAGCCTCCGCAACGCCTTCGGCCAGTGGGAGCCGCGGCGGCAGCGCCCCGAGCTGTGGAACCTGTACAACGGCCGGCACCGCCCGGGCGAGCAGGTGCGCGTCTTCCCGCTGTCCAACTGGACCGAGGCCGACGTCTGGAACTACATCGCCCGCGAGAAGGTCGAGCTGCCGTCGATCTACTACGCGCACCAGCGCGAGGTGTACCTGCGCGACGGGATGCTGCTGACCGAAGGCCCGTGGGGCGGCCCGCGGCCCGGCGAAGAGGTCCGCGAGCTGACCGTGCGGTACCGGACCGTCGGCGACGGCTCGTGCACCGGCGCGATCGAGTCCGCCGCGACCACCGTCGAAGACGTCATCGCCGAGGTGTCCGCGTCACGGCTCACCGAACGCGGCGCCACCCGCGCCGACGACCGGATGTCCGAAGCGGCCATGGAAGACCGCAAGCGTGAGGGGTACTTCTGATGAGCTCGCTGTTGCGCCTGGCCACGGCCGGGAGCGTCGACGACGGCAAGTCCACCCTGGTCGGGCGGCTGCTGTACGACACGAAGTCGGTGCTCGCCGACCAGCTCGACGCCGTCACGCGCGCGTCCGTCGACAAGGGACTGTCCACACCGGACCTGTCCCTGCTGGTCGACGGCCTGCGCTCGGAGCGCGAGCAGGGCATCACCATCGACGTCGCCTACCGGTACTTCGCCACGCCGAAGCGGTCGTTCGTGCTGGCCGACACGCCCGGGCACGTGCAGTACACCCGCAACACGGTGACCGGCGCGTCCACCGCGCAGCTGGCGGTGCTGCTGGTCGACGCGCGCAAGGGCGTCATCGAGCAGACCCGGCGGCACGCGGCCGTGCTGGCCCTGCTGGGCGTGCCGCAGCTGGTGCTGGCGGTGAACAAGATCGACCTGGTCGACTACGACGAGGCGACCTTCACCGTGATCGCCGAGGAGTTCGCCTCGCACGCCGAGACGCTGGGCTACGCCCGCGGGTCGGTGCTCACGATCCCGGTGTCGGCGCTCGAAGGCGACAACGTCGCGACCCGCTCGGAGCGCACGCCGTGGTACAGCGGCCCGAGCCTGCTGGAGCACTTGGAGGACGTCCCGGTCGCCCCTGACCCGCACGACTCCGCGCTGCGGTTCCCGGTGCAGTACGTGATCCGCCCCCGCACTGCGGAGTACCCGGACTACCGCGGCTACGCGGGCCAGATCGCCGCGGGCACCGTGCGCCCGGGCGACGAGATCGTCGTGCTGCCGCAGGGCATCCGCAGCCGCGTCGAGCGCATCGACACCGCCGACGGCCCGCTGGCCGAAGCCGGTTCCGGGATGTCGGTGACGCTCCTGCTGGCCGACGACATCGACATCTCCCGCGGCGACCTGATCGCGGCCGCGGACGCCCCGCCCCAGGTCACCGACGAGATCACCGGCACCCTGTGCTGGCTGTCGTCGAAGCCCCTGAAGGCGGGTGCGCGGGTACTGGTCAAGCACGGCGCGCGCACGGTCCAGGCACTGGTCGGCGAGCTGCACGCGCGCTTCGACGAGCAGACGTTGTCCAGTGTGGACGCCCCGGCGTCGCTGGAGCTCAACGACATCGGCCTGGTCACGCTGCGCCTGGCCGAAGAGCTGGGCGTCGACGACTACGGCGTCAGCCCCCGCACGGGCGCGTTCCTGGTGATCGACCCGAAGGACGGCGACACCCTGGCCGCCGGCCTGGTGGGCGAGCGCTTCTCGTGACGCCACCCCTGGTCGCCGTCGCGCACGGCAGCCGCGACCCCCGCTCGGCGTCGACCGTGCGGGCGCTCGTGGACGTCGTGCGCGCGCAGGCACCGGGGCTGTCGGTGCACGAGTCCTTTTTGGACCTCTCTTCGCCGCTCGTCTCGGACGTTTTGCGGGAGTTGTATGCGGCCGGTCACCGCACGGCGGTCGTGGTGCCGCTGTTGCTGGGCAGCGCGTTCCACGCCCGGGTGGACCTGCCCGCGTTGATCGCCGCGGTCGTCGCGGAGTGCCCGGGCTTCCGCATCCGGGTGTCGGACGTGCTGGGCACGGACCCGGCCCTGGAGGCCGTCGCCCTGGACCGGCTGGCTTCGGCACCCCGCCGCCGCGACACGGGGGTGTTGCTGAGCGCGGTGGGGTCGTCCAACGCGGCCGCCAACGCCGTGGTCGCTTCGCTGGCTTCGCGCTGGGAAGAGCGGCTGGGCATCCCGGTGAGCGAGGCGTTCGCATCGGCCACCCAGCCGGACATCCCGACGGCGGCGGCCCGGTTGCGGGAGCGGGGCGCGCGGCACCTGATCGTCGGCTCGTGGTTCCTCGCACCGGGACTGCTGCCGGACCGGATCGCGCGACTGGCTCGCGAGGCGGACCCGAAGGCGTTCATCGCGGACCCGCTGGCCGACGACCCGCGCGTCGCGGACGTGGTGGTGAGCCGGTACGCGTCCGCGGTGAGCGGACTGCTCCGCCAGTACGCGTAGTCCCGAGCGACACCGCCAAAAGGCGAGTCTTATTCACATTTGCCGTCACCCCGCGTGCATGGGAACGGTAAATCCTTGACGAGCTAGTTAACTTGCCGGTAACTATCTAAGCGCTGCGCAGCTTTCTCCCTCCCCTCTTGAAACCGCAGGTAGGTGGATACAGATGAAAGCTCTTCACCTTTCCCGGCTCGCCGCTCTGACCGCGGCCGCCGCCCTTCCGATCGCCCTCGCCGCGCCGGCGCAGGCGGCCACCGCCGTCACCTTCGACTGCCAGGCCGATGCTCCGATCGTCGGTCCGCAGAAGGTGTCGCTCAACCAGGACGCGGACGTGACCGCGCCCGCCACGGTCGCTCCGGGCGGTGCCTTCGACGTCGTCATCGACCCGGCGCCGAACACCGTGCCCGGTGATGTGAGCGGGAACAAGGTCAAGAACATCAACACCTTCGCGCTCAAGTTCCCCATCCCGGCCAACTCGACCTACGTCGGCGCCGACCTCGCCGGCGGCTCCGGCCTGGGCAGCACCGCTCCGGCCATCGCGGTCGCGAACGGCGTCGCGACGCTGAGCTTCCCCGGCCCGATCGCGGGCGGTGCGACCTTCGAGCTGCCCACCATCACCGCGCACCTGACGGCAGGCCAGTCGGGCACCATCGAGACCAAGCTGTCCGGGACCAGCTACAGCGACCCGGGCCTGACGTTCAAGGCCGTGGCGAGCAGCATCATCGGCGACGTCACCGCGCCGACGGCGTGCTTCCCCAACCCCAGCCCCGTTTTCACCACGACGACCATCGGCTGAAATTCCCCGGCCACCCTGCGGGTCGCGCCCGTAGGGTGGCCGCATGGGGAACTTCGAACTCGCTCAGGTCAACATCAGCCGTATGAAGGCGCCGCTCGACGACGAGTCCTTCCGGGACTTCGTCGGCGCGCTCGAGCCGCTGAACGCGATCGCCGACCGCGCACCGGGTTTCGTCTGGCGCCTGCAGACCGAGGACGGCGACGCCACCTCCGTCCGCGCCTTCGAATGGGACGTCCGCGGCACGTCCGGGGTGCTGGTCAACATGTCCGTGTGGACGTCGGTCGAGGCGCTCGCGGCCTTCGCGTTCTCCGCCGCCCACGTCGCGGTCATGAAGCGCCGCCGCGAGTGGTTCCACCACGTCCGCGAGGCGATGACCGTGCTCTGGTGGGTCCCCGCCGGGCACCGGCCGACGACCGCGGAGGCCGAGGCGAAGATCCGGCACCTGCGCGTCCACGGCCCGACGCCGGACGCTTTCACGCTGAAGCAGCACTTCTCGCCGGAAGCGGCCGCCCACGGGGGTGACCCCGGCTGGCTGTGCCCCGCGTAACACCGGCCACCCGCGGCGAATGTGCAAGGGTGACGGGCATGGCTGACGAACTGGTGCACTACGACGTGGTGGGCGGCACCGCCACGATCACCCTGGACTCCCCGCACAACCGCAACGCGCTGTCGGCGCAGCTGCGCCGCGAGCTCTCGGACTCGCTGACGAAGGCGGCCGAAGACGACGCCGTGCGCGTGGTCGTGCTGACCCACACGGGCCCGGTGTTCTGCGCGGGGATGGACCTCAAGGAAGCCCGCGGCGGCAGCGCGGGCGACCAGGGCGTCAACGAGTTCCCGAAGATCCTCGAGCAGCTGTGGACCAGCCCGAAGCCGGTCGTCGCCCGCCTGGCCGGCCCCGCCCGCGCCGGCGGCATCGGCATGGTGGCGGCGTGCGACATCGCGGTGGCGGTGCCGGAAGCGACGTTCGCTTTCTCCGAGGTCCGCATCGGCGTGGTCCCGGCGATCATCTCCCTGACGGTCCTCCCCCGCCTCAACCCGCGCGCGGCCCACGAGCTGTTCCTGACGGGCGACACGTTCGACGCCCGCCGCGCGGTCGAGATCGGCCTCCTGAACTCGGCGACCGACGACCTCGACGCCGAGGTCGCCCGCTTCGTCAAGGCACTGGCGGCCGGCGGCCCGAAGGCGCTGGCGGAGACGAAGGCCCTGCTGAGCCGCCCCCGCTTCGCGACGCCGTCCGACGGCTTCGCCGAGATGCTCGGCCTGTCGGCGAAGTTCTTCGCGAGCGAGGAAGGCCAGGAGGGCATCCTGGCCTTCGCCCAGAAGCGCAAGCCGAACTGGGTCCCGCAGGACTAAGCCGCGACGCGGGCCTGCTTCCGCGGGAACAGCGCGAGCAGGCTCGCGGCCGCGCCGCACGCCGCGGCCAGTGCGTACACCGGACGCACGCCCCCGGCCTGGTAAGCGATCCCGAGCACCGCGACGCCGAGCGTCTGGCCGAACTGGCGGGTCGTCGTCAGGATCCCCGCGGCCATCCCGGCCCGCCCCGGCGGGGCCGCCGCCGCGATCGCCGCGCCCGTCGCCGGGCCCGCGATGCCGACGCCGATCCCCGTCACCGCGAGGCCCGCCGGCACCGCCACACCCAGCAGGAGCACGCAGCCGAGCGCGCCCAGCAGCACCCCGGCGCCCAGCAGGACCCGCGGCGGGAAGCGGTGCAGGAAACGCCCGAGCAGTGTGGACGTCAGGAACGACGCCACCGCCGGCGGCGCCAGCGCGAGCCCGGCCGCGACGGGGCTCAGCGAGCGATCCGTCTGCAGCCACAGGGACACGTACACCAGCGCCGCGAACGTGAGCGTCGACGCCGCCGCGCAGGCGACCAGCGTCGTGAACTCGCGGTCGCGGAACAACCGCAGGTCCAGCAGCGGGTCCGGGCGCCGCTCGACGACGCCGAACACCGCGAAGGCGACCGCCGAAACGCCCAGCGCCCCGAGCGTGACCGGTGACGTCCACTGTCCCGAGCCGCCCAGGGTGAGCCCGTGCACCAGGCTCGCCGCCGCCACCGCGAACCACGCCGCGCCGGCGAAGTCGAACCGGCCGCGCCGCGCCGGGGTGTCCGCGGGCAGCGCGAAAGCCGCGAACACGGCGGTCAGCCCGGCGCACGGCACGTTGACGAAGAAGATCGCCGGCCAGCCGAAGTACTCGGTCAGCACTCCGCCCACCAGCGGCCCCGCCGCCGCGCCGAGGCCGCTGACCGCGAAGAAGACGCTGATCGCCGTCGCGCGCGCCCGCCCTTCGTACGTCGCGGCCAGCACCGCGAACCCGGTCACGGCCAGCGCCGCGCCGCCGACCGCCTGCACCCCGCGCGCGGCGATCAGCGTCCCGATGTCCGGCGCCAGCCCGCACGCCAGCGACGCCGGCCCGAACACCGCCAGCCCGCTCACGAACACCCGCCGCACACCCCACCGGTCGGCGAGCGAACCCGCCGCCAGCATCAGCACAGCCAGGACCACCGTGTAGCCGTCCGGCACCCACTGCAACTGCCCCAGCGACGCCGTCAGGTCGGCGCCGATCCGGGGCAGCGCCACCGTCACGACGGTCGTGTCCAGCAGGAACAGGAACGAACCCGCACAGACCGCGAGCAACGGCCACCACTTGCGCATCGAAACTCCCTTCGGGTGGCCCGAAGGATCTGGCCTGGTGCACGCGCTGCAGCTGGACGGCCGCGCCCCGATGCGCACGATCGGCCGGGTGCTCGGCGTCTCGGAGAACACCGCGGCCCGGCGTTACCAGCGGCTGCGAACCGCCGGCGTCCTGCGGGTCACCGGGGCCGTCAGCGGCGGCGAAGCCGGCTACACGACGTGGACGCTGCGGCTGCGCACGACGCCGGACGCGGGCGCCGCCGTCGCGGACGCGCTGGCCGACCGGCCCGACGTGTCGTGGGTGCACCTGCTCTCCGGCGGCACCGAAATCTCCTGCACCGTCCACGCCCCCGACACGACCGGGCGGGACGACCTGCTGCTGCACAAGCTGCCGCGGGCGAGCCGGGTCACCGCCGTCTCCGCGCACGAACTGCTGCACACGTTCGCGCTCCCGGACGGCTGGCGCGGGGTGCGGTGCCTGTCCCCCGGGCAGGTCGAGCAGCTCCGGCCGCCACCGCCGCGGGGGAGTCTCCCGCCGGCGCCGGAGGACCAGCCGCTCCCGGACGCGCTCGCCCACGACGGCCGGGCGAGCTACACCGCGCTGGCGAGAGCGACCGGCTGGTCGGACTCCGCCGTTCGGCGCCGGATGGACGTGCTGCGGCGGCACGGCACGCTGACCTACCACCTCGACGTCTCCCCGGCCGGGCTCGGGTTCCGGTCGGAGACGCGGCTGTGGCTCACCGTGTCCCCCGCGCACCTGGCCGAAGCGGGGGAGGCGCTGGCGAGCCACCCGGAGACGTCGTTCGCCGTCGCCACCACCGGCACCACGAACCTCACCGCGATGGTGAACTGCCGGGACGGCGGCGACCTCTACCGCTACCTCACCGGCCGCGTCGCGGGAATCCGCGGGGTGCAGACGCTCGAGAGCGCGCCGGTGATCCGCACGGTCAAGCGCGCGGGGACGCCGCTCAGGCGTCCGGCAGGACGACCGTGAGCCGCCACGAACCGGCGCTGCGCCCGCTCGGGCCGAGCGCGCGCTGGGCGTCCGAGAGCACGCTGCGGATTGCCAGGTAGGTCTTCGGTTCGGCCTTGCGCAGCGCGTCCGAGCCCGGCCAGATCAGCACGTGCTCCCCCGGCGGCAGCCACGACAGGTCGGTCAGGCAGTCGTAGAGCGCGTCGAGGTTCTGCCCGAAGTGGTCCGGAAAGGACAGTGCATCGGCGAACGCGCCCAGCGTGCTCACCTTGTCCACAGTGGGCCGCGAGTTCACGACGTGCGGGTACGCACCTCGGGCGAACGCCGCCTCCGCGGCGGCCTTCGCCTGCTCCGGCGCGCTCATCGGGCCGGGTCCACGACGACGAACGACGAGTAGTGGTCGCCGGTGTAGTACAGCTCGTGCGCCTGCCCGGTGATCAGCCGCCGCGCGCCGCGGTCGGAGCTGCCCGGCGTCTTCACGGTGTACTCGTGGTAGTAGCCGGACTTCTTGCCGGGCAAGCGCTTCTCGCGGTTTTCGAACACGACGTCGTCGTTGCGCGGGTACGGGTACGGCCCGCCCTTTTCGATCAGCTTCCACGTGTCCGCGGCCTGGGCGGGCAACGCGGAAAGCGCCTTCAGCGGGAGCCCGGAGTCGGACCCGGGAACGGTGGCGCCGCCCTTGGCGGGCGTGCTCGAAGACGAGCTGGGAGCGCTGCTCGAAGCGGGCGACGACGAGCCGCCGCCGACGGCGTCCTTGACCAGCCAGCCCCCCAGCACCAGCACGAGGAGCCCGATCAGCGCGGCGGTGATCCGCCTTCGGTTGAACATGGTGCGCGAGCCTATGCCGACCCGTCGGAGCGGTCGTCGTCACGCCCCGGAGTCAGGCGGCTGGCGAACAGCCCGACGAGCTTGTCGAGCACCCACGCGGCGGCCAGGCACAGCGGCACGACGACCACCATGACCAGCACGAACTGGACCGGGAACCACGCCTGGGCGAGCCACAGCTCGACCTCGTCCCACCAGTCGGCAAGCCCGTTGAACACAGTGTGAGCCTACGCGCGCTTCGCTGCCCCCGCGTGCCTGGGGCGGTACGTTGCTGGACATGTTCGCCGTGTACGCGCAGGAACCCAACGCCGACAGCCCGCTGGACTCGCTCGTCGTCGGCGAGCGACCCGAACCCGACGTGCCGGACGGCTGGGTCCGCGTGCACGTCAAGGCGGCCAGCCTGAACATGCACGACCTCTGGACGCTGCGCGGGGTCGGCATCAAGCCGGAGCAGTTCCCGATGATCCTCGGCTGCGACGGCGCCGGCACCCTCGACGACGGCTCCGAGGTCGTCCTCCACTCGGTGATCAACGCGCCGGGCTGGCAGGGCGACGACACCCTCGACCCGAAGCGCACTCTGCTCACCGAGAAGCACCAGGGCACGTTCGCCGACCAGGTGATCGTCCCGGCCCGCAACGTCGTGCCGAAGCCCACCGCGCTGAGCTTCGCCGAGGCCGCCACGATGGGCACGGCCTGGCTGACCGCCTACCGGATGCTCTTCGTGAAGTCCGGGCTGCGGCCGGGCCAGACGATGCTCGTGCAGGGCGCCTCCGGCGGTGTCTCGACGGCGCTGGTGCAGCTCGGCCGCGCGGCCGGGTTCCGGGTCTGGGTGACCGGCCGGACCGAGGAGAAGCGCGCGCTGGCCACGAGTCTCGGCGCGCACCAGACGTTCGAGTCGGGCGCGCGGCTGCCCGAGCGCGTCGACGCCGTGTTCGAGACCGTCGGGAAGGCGACCTGGTCGCACTCGGTCAAGTCGCTGAAGCCGGGCGGCATCATCGTCGTCTCCGGCTCGACCAGCGGCCCGGACGCGGGCGCCGAACTGCAGCGCGTCTTCTTCCTGCAGCTGCGCGTTTCCGGCTCGACCATGGGCACCCGCGACGAGCTCGCGGACCTGCTCGCCTACCTCGACATCACCGGCGTGCGGCCGCAGATCGGGCAGGAACTGCCGTTCGAAGAGGCAGCCAAGGGATTCCAGGCAATGCTCGACGGCGACACCGCCGGCAAGATCGTCTTCACTCGCTGACGCGCTGACCTGGGCGGATCGGCTCCCGGCCCGCCCAGGTCACCGCTTGTACCGCCCACTTGGTGAATTGTCAACGTACTCGGATCGAGATCTGGTCGTTAGCACCCATATTCGACCAAAACCCAAGGGCGGCAAGCTAATCTGTAAACATGACCGCGACGAAGCGGCCCGCTCCGGCTGGACCGGGCGGCCGGCCCAGCAGTGATCCGGATCCCATCCGGGTCTCCTTCCGGCGCTACGCCGGCGTCCGCACCCGCGTCCTCGAGGTCGGCGACACCGGCCCCGAACCGGAGCTCCCCCGCCGCTCGCTGCGGCGCAAGTCCGCCGTCCCGCACCTGCGGCCCACCGCGCCGCGCCTGGTGCTGCTGCACGGTTACTGCGACAGCGCCGACACCTGGCGCCCCGCCCTGGAGCAGCTCGCCGCCGCCGGCATCCCGGCGATCGCGGTGGACCTGCCCGGTTTCGGCGACGCGCAGCCGCTGCGGCCCGGCCCGATGCTGCCGCAGCTCGACGCCTTCACCACCGCCGTCGTCCGCGAACAGGCCGTGCTCGGCTCGGTCGTGCTGGCGGGCAACTCCCTCGGCGGCACGATGAGCCTGCGCGCGGCGCAGAACAGCAGGCTGCCGCTCTCCGGCGTCGTCTCGATCGCCGCGCCGGGGTTCGTCGACTCGTGGCTGATCCGGACGATGGCGCGCTACCCGCTGCCCCTGCGGCTGTACTCGTCCCTGCCGGTCCCGGTGCCGGGGTTCCTGGTGCGCAAGGTCGCCGAGCAGCTCGTCCCGCGGCTGCTCTACGCCGACTCGACGGCGGCGGACGCGGCGCAGGTGCAGCGCTTCACCGCGCTGTTCCCGGACTACCGCGCGACCAAGAGCCGCCTCGAGCAGGCGCGGCAGCTCGTCGCGGAGCTCGCCGACGCCTACCGCCTCGACTCGGTCCAGGTCCCGCTGCTGGTCGTCGCGTGCGGCAAGGACAAGCTCGTCACCGCCGCGTCCGGGCGCCAGCTGCACACGCTGGTGCCGCACAGCAGGCTGCTGGTGCGCGAGGACTGGGGGCACTGCCCGCAGCTGGACGACCCCGTCGAGATCGCGGAGCTGCTCACCTACTTCGCCGCGAGCGCGGTCCGCACCACCCAGGCCAAGCGCGCGGCCGCGACGGCGTCGGAAGCGGTGAGCGAGGACACCGCGGCGGGCTGATCCGCTCACGCTGTCTTCACGCGGAGTTGGCGGTAGGTTCCCCCGTTGGGTCCGTGATCCGGGCTCGTACACCGACGTTCGGGAGACGAAGATGTCCGCTCCAAGCCTGGGCTCCAGCTCCGGCATCTTCCGGCGCAAGCCGATCGACCAGATCCAGGACACCAGCGAAGCCGGCGGCCTCAAACGCACCCTGGGGCTGTGGCAACTGACCGCCATCGGCATCGGCGGCATCATCGGCGCGGGGATCTTCGCCCTCGCCGGCAGTGTCGCGCACGGCGACGACTCGGCCGGCATCCCCGGCGTCGGGCCCGCCGTGCTGATCTCGTTCCTCATCGCGGGCGTCGCGAGCGCCGCGGCCGCGTTCTCCTACGCCGAATTCGCCGGCCTGATCCCGAAAGCGGGGTCGGCCTACACCTACGGCTACGCCGTGCTCGGCGAGATCGTCGGCTGGTTCATCGGCTGGGACCTGCTGCTGGAGTACACCGCGATCGTGGCGGTGGTGGCCATCGGCATCTCCGGCTACTTCAGCTTCCTGCTGGGCCAGCTCGGCCTCGACCTGCCCGCCTGGATGCTCGGCGCGCCCGGCACCGGGCCGGGCCACAAGGTCGACCTCTTCGCCGCGCTGCTCTGCCTGCTCATCGCGTACCTGCTCAACCGCGGCATCCGCAGCGCCGCCCGGTTCGAGACGGCGATGGTCGGCATCAAGGTGCTGATCGTGCTGGTGGTCGTGCTCGTCGGCTTCTTCTACGTCAAGACCGGCAACTACACGCCGTTCGCCCCGGCCGGCTTCGGCGGCGCGGTGACCGGCGCGGCGACGGTGTTCTTCGCCGTCTTCGGGTACGACGCCATGAGCACCGCCGCGGAGGAGTCCAAGGACGCGCAACGGCACATGCCGAAGGCGATCCTCTACTCGCTGGGCATTTCGATGGTGCTCTACGTGCTGGCCTGCCTGGTGCTGACCGGCATGCAGAAGTACACCGAAATCGACCCGAAGAGCGGCTTCTCGACGGCGTTCAAGTCGGTCGGTCTCGACGGGCTGGCCACGGTGATCGCGATCGGCGCCATCATCGGCATCCTGACCGTGCTGTTCACGTTCCTGATGGGCGCCACCCGCGTCGGCTACTCGATGAGCCGCGACGGCCTGCTGCCGGCGTGGCTCGGCAAGACCAACGAGAAGCGGCAGGTGCCGAGCCGGATGACGTGGATCCTCGGCGGTGCGTCGGCGGTCATCGCCGGGGTGCTGCCGATCGGCGAGGCCGCGGAGCTGACGAACATCGGCATCCTGCTCGCGTTCGTCGTGGTCTGCGTCGCGGTGATCGTGCTGCGCTACAAGCAGCCCGGCCTGCCCCGGACGTTCAAGACGCCGGGCATGCCGGTGGTGCCCGCGGTCGGCATCGTGTTCTCGCTCTGGCTGATCACGTTCCTGCAGCCGGAAACCTGGATCCGGTTCGCCGTCTGGTTCGTGCTCGGGATGATCGTCTACTTCCTCTACAGCCGGCGGAATTCGGTGCTGAACCGCACCGGCGGCGCTCCCGAGGGCGGGAAGACGGACTAGCGGATGCGGTCGAGGCGGGCGGCGGCTTCGCGCGCCTCGACCTTCAGCCGCTCGAGGATGACGGCGGCCGAGGCGTCGTAGGCGAGCGGGTAGGTCTGGCCGGCCCACAGCGAAATCGCTTCCGGGTCACCCGCCTTGGCCGACGCCTTGCGCACCGGCCCCGCCAGGTGGTTGAGCTGCGGATAGGCCGCGGGGGCGCCGTCGGACAGCGCGTCCGTGAACTTGTTGACCAGCCCGCGCGCCGGGCGGCCGCTGAAGGCGCGGGTGAACGCCGTCTCGCGTTCGGCGAGCGCCAGCGCCTTCCGGTGGGCCTCCGACGTCCCGGCCTCGTCCGCGCGTAGGAAGACCGTGCCGAGCTGGGCGGCCACCGCCCCGGCGGCGAGCACCGCGGCGACGTCCGCGCCGTGCACCAGGCCGCCGCCCGCGATCAGCGGCAGGTCGACGCGCGCGGCGACGAGCCGCAGCAGCGCGAGCACGCCGTATTCCGCGCCACCGCCGGGCAGCCGGGCGTCGTCGGTGAAGAGACTGCGGTGCCCGCCCGCTTCGAAGCCCTGCAGGACGAGCGCGTCGGCGCCGAGGTCGGCGGCGCGCTGCGCGGCCTCGGGCGTGGTCACGGTGATGACGACCTTCGCGCCGGCGTCCTTGAGCCGCTGGATCTCCGACGGCGACGGCGGGCCGAAGGTGAACGACACGACCGGCACCCGCTTTTCGAGCACGACCTCGAGCTTCGCCGGGTAGTTGTCGTCGTCCCACTTCGGTTCGCCGAGCTCGACGTCGTACTCGCGGGCGAAGGCCTCGAGGCGTTCGCGGTGCGCGTCGATGTCGGCACCCGTGTCCGGCTGCGGGACGAAGAGGTTGACGCCGAACCCGCCGCCGGTCAGCTCCCGCGTCCGGTCGATCTGCGCCGCCAGCGCCGCGGGGGTGAGCATGCCGGCCGAGAGGAAGCCGAACCCGCCGGCCTCGGTCACCGCGGCGACCAGCTCCGGGGTGGTGGGCCCGCCCGCCATCGGGGCGGCGATGACCGGGAACGCCAGCTCGTCGAACATGCTCCCGAGCGTAGTACTCAGGCGGGCAGCAGCATCGTGTAGAGCTTCTTGATCACCCCGTCCGCCACGAGGGCGACGTCGATCCCGCGCACGACCGGCGGTCCGCCCGCCGGGCCGAGCGCCCAGGCCAGGTGACCGAGGTCGTGGTTGACCAGCACCGGACCCGCGGCCGTGAACACGAAGCCCGGGGACTGCTCCAGCAGCCCCTTCGCCTTGGCGTTCAGCTCCTCGTGGCCGCTCGCGACCCCTTCCGGATCGGCGAACTCGACGTCGGCCGCGTAGGTCGCGGCGATCGCCTTCGCCCGCCGCTCGTCGTCACGCTCGTTGAAGACGTCGAGCAGGTTCGCCCGCATCAGCTCGGCCACCGTCGCCATCGCACCTCCTGGGTTCGCGGCCATATTACGTGACATGTCACGCAACTGTCAGGGGTGGTCCTCCGGCCGCGGCAGCGTGCCCCGCTCGACGAGCCGGTCGTAGACCCGCTCGAGCAACGTCGTCAGCTGCGCCTGCTCGCCGGGTTCGAGAGCGTCCAGGAACGCCTGCCGCACGAACCCGACGTGGTCCGGCGCGGCCTGGCGCAACGCCTCCCAGCCGGCCTCGGACAACACCACCTCCGTGACCCGGCGGTCCTCGGCCGCGGTCCCGGTCCCGACCAGCCCGCGATCGCGCATCCGCTTCAGGTGGTGCGAGAGCCTGCTGCGCTCCCAGCCGATGCGGATCGCGAGGTCGGTGACCCCCATCCGGCCGCCGGAGGCGCTCGTCAGGGCGACCAGGACGTGGTAATCGGCGAGCGAGAGGCCGCTGTCGGCCCGCAGCTGCCGGTTCAGCTCGTAGTCCAGGCGGAGGTGCACCTTCATGTAGGCGTACCAGGCGGCCGTCTCGGCTTCCGAAAGCAGCGCGAACGGCGACCCCGGCGCAAAGTCCCGCGTCACCGCGCGAGCTTAACCACCCAGACTGGTCTAGACCACGACCGCCGAAGGTGCGACGATCCGGGCAGGTGCGACGGCGATGTCGCGCCCATCCCGCCAGGAGGTCCCCCGGTGAAGACGTCCAGAACGCGGCGCCTCGGCCGCGCACTCGCCGTGCTGGCACTGCTCGGTGCCGGCACGACCGCCGCCCAGCTCAGCCCGGCCGCGGCGGCCACGCCGGCGCTGCAGTCGATCGTGCCCGTGCCGGTCTCGGTGACCGCGGCCACCGGGGTCACCTTCCCGCTGGTCTCGACGACGAAGATCGTCACCGAGGCGGGCTCCGCCCCGGCCAAGCAGGTGGGCGATTACCTGGCCGGCGTGCTGCGCCCGTCGACCGGCTTCGCGCTGCCGGTGTCGGACGCGCCGGCGTCCGTGCCGTCCGACAGCATCGCGCTGCTGCTGAGCGGCGCGCCCGCCGCCGCTGGCGCGCAGGGCTACCAGCTCGTGTCGACGGCGTCCTCGGTCACGGTGCGCGCCCAGACGGCCGACGGGCTCTTCGCCGGCGTTCAGACGCTGCGGCAGATGCTGCCCGGCAGCGTCGAGAGCGCGTCGGCGCAGCCCGGCCCGTGGAACGTCCCGGGCGCGACGGTCCTGGACTACCCCCGGTTCGGCTACCGCGGCGCGATGCTCGACGTCGCCAGGCACTTCCACCCGGTGTCGACGGTCAAGCGCTACCTGGACCAGCTCGCCCAGTACAAGATCAACAACCTGCACCTGCACCTGGCCGACGACCAGGGCTGGCGCATCCAGATCGACAGCTGGCCGAAGCTGGCGACGTACGGCGGCAGCACCCAAGTCGGCGGCGGCGCGGGCGGCTACTACACGAAGGCGCAGTACACGGAGATCGTGAACTACGCGGCTTCCCGCCACATCACGGTCATCCCGGAGATCGACATGCCGGGCCACGTCAACGCGGCGCTGGCGTCGTACGCGGAACTGAACTGCAACGGGGTGGCGCCGGCACTGCGCACGGACACGGCGGTCGGCTACAGCTCGCTGTGCATTTCGAAGGACATCACGTACACGTTCATCGCGGACGTCCTGCGCGAACTGGCGGCCCTGACCCCGGGCCCGTACCTCCACATCGGCGGCGACGAAGCGTCGTCGACGTCGGCGGCCGACTACCTGACGTTCGTGAACAAGGTCCTCCCCCTGGTCGCGGCGACGGGCAAGCAGGTGGTGGGCTGGCACGACATCGCGAAGGCGACCCTGCCGGCCTCGGCCACCCCGCAGTTCTGGGGCACGACGACGTCGGACGCAGGCGTGTCGGCGGCGGCGTCGCGCGGCAGCAAGGTGATCCTGTCACCGGCGAACAAGGCGTACCTGGACATGAAGTACAACAGCTCGAGCCCCATCGGCCTGTCGTGGGCGGGCTACATCGAGGTCCAGGACGCATACGGCTGGAACCCGGGCGCATACCTCTCGGGCGTGTCGGAGTCCGCGGTCCGCGGCGTGGAGTCCCCCTTGTGGGCGGAAACGGTGACCAAGCCGGCCGACATCGACTACCTGGCGTTCCCCCGCCTGGCCGCGCATGCGGAACTGGGGTGGTCCCCGTGGTCCACGCACGACTGGACGACGTTCCGCACCCGCCTCGGCGCCCAGGCCCCCCGCTGGGTGGCGCAGGGCATCGACTTCTACCGGTCTTCACAGGTCGCGTGGGACACCGGCGGCACGACGAACCCGGGCACGTGCGCGGACCCGGCTTGGGCTGCTTCGCAGGTGTACACGGGCGGGAACGTGGTATCCCACAACGGCCACAAGTGGACGGCGAAGTGGTGGACGCAGGGCGAGGAGCCGGGAACGACGGGCCAGTGGGGAGTGTGGACGGACAACGGCACCTGCTGAGCGCCGGACGGCTCCGGCGTGTGTCGCTACCCTGCGGCCATGCCGGAGCCGTGTCCGATCTGCGCCAAGCATCGCGGTAACGGGCCGCTCACGAGCCTTGAAGTCTGGTCCGACGATCTGGTCGTCGTGAGCCACGGAGCCGAGCCCGGGTTCTTCGGCTACCTCTTCGTCGAGACCCGGCGGCACGTCGCGTGCCTCGACGCCCTCACCGGGCCCGAAGCGCTGGCGGTAGGCAGAGCGGCTTGGCTGGCCGCGCGGGCGTTGCGCGCCGAGCTCGATGCCGAGTCCCTGCACTCGGCCGTCACGGGTCGGACCGTGCCGCACTTCCACCAGCACGTCTTCGTCCGGCACCGCGGTACGCCGCCCGAGGCCGGCTGGATGGACGTCGCGCTGCCCAGCGCACCGCACGACGAGCGCGTGGACCTGTGCGGGCGGTTGAGGCCGCACTTCGACCGGCCATGATGGACGAGTCGCCGGGCGCGGATCGTCAGCGGCGCGCTGCGGGCGGTGAAAGCGGAACACCCGGCCTGCTCCGCGGGTTAGGTTGGGGCATGAGCGCTGATCTGGAGCAGGTTCGGACGCTGTCGTTGCAGGAGCACGGCCTTGCCACCGTGGCCACCACGCGGGCCGATGGGACTGTGCACTCCTCCGTTGTCAACGCCGGGGTCTTCGATGATCCGGTGACCGGGACGCCCGGGATCGCTTATGTCGCTGTCGGGAAGGCGCACAAGCTCGCGCTGCTGCGGCGGGCCGGACATGCCACCGTCACCTTTCGGCGGGGGTGGAACTGGCTCTCCGTCACCGGGGCCACCCACCTCGTCGGGCCGGATGATCCCGATCCCGCGTTCGATCCCGCCGGGCTGCCTCGGCTGCTGCGCGACGTCTTCATCGCCGCGACCGGGACGCATGACGACTGGGACGAGTACGACCGCGTGATGGCCGAAGAGCGGCGGGTCGCGGTGTTCATCCGGGCGGACCGGATAATCGGCAATTCCTGATCCTTCCGCCTCCGGGAGTCGTTCGTTGTCCGAGTCACCGCCTCGCGTCACCACGCCGGTCAAGGTCCTGCTCGGCGTGCTCTTCGTCGCCGACGCCGGGTTCGGCGTGGTGCTCGCCCTCGGGCTGGTTCGCGGTCAGTCACCGTGGCTGATCGGCGGTGCCTACGCGGCGACCGTGCTCCTCGCCGTGCTGGTCTACCGCGCGTCCCGCGCCCGCGAGCTCAAACGCGGCTTCGCGGGCCTGCAGGACCTCACCGTCGGCGACGAAGGCCTCCGCCTGCCCGCGGGCACCCTCAGCACCCGCGTGATCCCGTGGACGCAGATCGCCGACATCACGCCGCGCCGCTCAGCCCGCTTCGGCGACGGCTTCGTCCGCGACGCCCTGTGGGTCGACCTGGTCACCGGCGGTGGTGTCGAGAGCTCGGTGCAGCGCTACGCGCCCCGCGGCCGGCTCGCTCCGGCGCCGCCGGGCCGGCGGCAGTTCGAGCAGACGGCGATCCTCGACCCGGCCCTGTTCGACGCCGTCGTCGAGCGCCTCCGCAAGGAACTGCGGCACCGGCAGCTGCACGCCCAGCTGCGCGGCTCACCCCGCATCCGCCACCACTGACCGGCCCGGCCGCTAACCGCGGCGGCCCAGCAGCTCCCGCGGCACGATCCGCACCGGGAAGGGCAGCTCGACCTCCAGGACCTCGTCGCCCGCCGCCTTGTCCACCTGCTGGTAGTGGCCCTCCTCGTCCAGCTCGAACACCGTCAGCGCGGGGTCGGCCGGGTCGATCACCCAGTAGCTGCCCGTGCCGAGCCGCTCGTAGACCGCCTTCTTGAGGTTCAGGTCGTAGATCGCCGTGCTCGGCGACAGCACTTCGACGGCGAGCACGGGCGGCGCCGGGAGGTCCTTCTCGGTGAAGTCCTCCGCGCGGCCGACCAGGACGTCCGGCTGCAGTTCGATCCGGTCGCCGTGGTGCACCGCGAACGGCGCGCCGAGCACGTCGAACTCGGCCGGGCACGCCGCTTCCAGCACGCCGTAGAGGCGGTAGGCGATCTTCTGGTGCCGCAGCCCGGGCGCCGGGGTCACGAGCAGCGCCCCGTCGATGAGCTCGTATCTTCGGCCGTCATCCGGCATCCCCTCCAGGTCGCGCACCGTCATGGGGCCCGACCCGGTCGGATACTGGAAGTCCATCATGAGAGTCATCGTGCCCTCCTTTCGCTCTTCGCACCAGAGCACCAGAGAGCACCGACAGAAACCGCATCGAACACGGGTTCGGCGCCGTTATTCACGCGTAAGAGTGAACAACGGCGCCGGTGTCACTTCGAGGTGACACTCACTTCTTGCTCTTACCCGAGTCCTCAGTGGACAGTGCGGCGACGAAGGCTTCCTGCGGGACCTCGACGCGGCCGACGGTCTTCATCCGCTTCTTGCCCTCCTTCTGCTTTTCCAGCAGCTTCCGCTTCCGCGAGATGTCACCGCCGTAGCACTTGGCGAGAACGTCCTTGCGGATCGCGCGGATCGTTTCGCGCGCGATGATCCGCGCGCCGATGGCGGCCTGGATGGGCACTTCGAAGTTCTGCCGCGGGATCAGCTCGCGAAGCCGGTTCACCATGCGGTTGCCGTAGTTGTAGGCGTCGTCCTTGTGCACGATCGCGGAGAACGCGTCGACACCCTCGCCCTGCAGCAGGATGTCCACCTTGACGAGGTCCGCCGACTGCGTGCCGGCCTCTTCGTAGTCCAGCGACGCGTAGCCGCGCGTCCGCGACTTCAGCGTGTCGAAGAAGTCGAAGATGATTTCGCCCAGCGGCAGGTTGTAGCGCAGCTCGACCCGGTCCTCGGACAGGTAGTCCATGCCGAGCAGCTGACCGCGCTTGTTCTGGCACAGCTCCATGATCGTGCCGATGAACTCCGACGGCGCCAGGATGCTGACCTTGCTGACCGGCTCCAGCACCTTGTCGATCTTGTTGCCGGTCGGCCAGTCCGAGGGGTTGGTGACGTGGATTTCCTTGCCGTCGTCCAGTACGACGTCGTAGACCACGTTGGGCGCCGTCGAGATCAGGTCGAGGCCGAACTCGCGCTCGAGGCGGTCGCGCGTGATCTCCAGGTGCAGCAGGCCGAGGAAGCCGCAGCGGAAGCCGAAGCCCAGCGCCACCGACGTCTCCGGCTCGTAGTCGAGCGCGGCGTCGTTGAGCTGGAGCTTGTCCAGCGCCTCGCGCAGCTCCGGGTAGTCCGAGCCGTCCACCGGGTAAAGCCCGGAGTAGACCATCGGCTTCGGCTCGCGGTAGCCCGCCAGCGCCTCCTTGGCGCCGTGGCGCTCGGACGTCACGGTGTCGCCGACCTTCGACTGCCGGACGTCCTTCACACCGGTGATCAGGTAGCCGACCTCGCCGACGCCGAGTCCCTTGCTGGCCTTGGGCTCCGGCGAGATGATGCCGACTTCCAGGAGCTCGTGGGTGGCGCCGGTGGACATCATCTTGATGCGCTCGCGCGGGGTGATCTTGCCGTCGACCACCCGGATGTAGGTGACGACGCCGCGGTAGGTGTCGTAGACCGAGTCGAAGATCATCGCCCGCGCCGGCGCGTCCGCGTCGCCCTGCGGCGCCGGGACCGACTTCACCACCTCGTCGAGCAGCGCGCCGACGCCCATGCCGGTCTTGGCCGACACCCGCAGGACGTCGTCGGGCTCGCAGCCGATGATGTGGGCCAGCTCACCCGCGTACTTGTCGGGGTCGGCCGAGGGCAGGTCGATCTTGTTGAGCACCGGGATGATCTGGAGGTTGTTCTCCAGCGCGAGGTAGAGGTTGGCCAGCGTCTGGGCCTCGATCCCCTGCGCGGCGTCGACCAGCAGGACGGCGCCTTCGCACGCCTCCAAGGCCCGGGAGACCTCGTAGGTGAAGTCGACGTGGCCCGGGGTGTCGATCATGTGCAGCACGTGGTCCTGCCCGTCGACCTGCCAGGGCAGCCGGACGTTCTGCGCCTTGATCGTGATGCCGCGCTCGCGTTCGATGTCCATCCGGTCGAGGTACTGAGCGCGCATGGCCCGCTCTTCCACGACGCCGGTGAGCTGCAGCATGCGGTCGGCCAGGGTGGACTTGCCGTGGTCGATGTGCGCGATGATGCAGAAGTTCCGGATGAGCTCCGGCGGCGTGAAGGTGGTGTCGGCGAACGTCGTCACTCGAATGAGTCCTCGGAAAGTCGGGGATGGCCACCTCTATGGTCCCATGGCCCTCCGGGTGCGGGTGGGGGTCATCCCCGATGCGGGGTTTCGCGATCCGTGGTGCCCTCGAAGTATGAGCACTCCGCACCAGCCGGCACCCCCTCCCCAGCCGGAGACCAGCGGGTTTTCCCGCGTTCTCGACCGTGCGTTCGGTCACCCTTCCGGACCGCTCGGCCGCCTCGGCGGCTGGGTGATGGCGCGGGGCAACGCCGCGACCGAACACCGCGTCGTCGACCTCGCGAAGATCGAACCGGACGAAACCGCCTTGGTCATCGGCCCCGGCCCCGGCGTCGGCCTCGACGCGGCCGCGCGCCTGGCCGGCCGCACCATCGGCGTCGACCCCTCCCCCGAGATGCTCGCGCTGTGCCACGACCGCTGCGGCGACCGCGCCGAGCTGCGAGAGGGTTCGGCCGCGCGCACCGGCGAGCCCGGCGAGTCGGTGGACGTGGTCCTGACCGTGAACAACGTCATGCTCTGGGACGACCGCGCGGCGGGCTTCGCCGAGCTGTTCCGGGTCCTGCGGCCCGGCGGACGGCTGCTGCTGTCCGCGCACGAGAAGTGGCTGCCCGTGAGCAGGCACGTGCTGGCCGACGAGGCCACGGCGGCGGGCTTCGCCGACCTGCAGACGTGGACCTGGGAGCCGCCCGGTTTCGCCGCGCTCGCCGCCCAGCTGCGCGCCGTCAAGCCCGCCTAGCGGGTGTCCGTCCGGATCGGGTGGCCTTCGGGGACCTCGACCAGGACGATCCGCGTGCCGTCCGGGTCGGCGATCCAGGCCTCGTCCAGGCCCCAGGGCTCGCGCCGGGCGTCCCGGACCGGTTCCAGGCCCTTGGCCTTGAGGTCGGCGAGGGTGCCGGCCAGGTCGCGGACCTGCAGCCAGAGCACCAGATCGGGCGACGAGCCCGTCTCGCCCTCGCCGGAGACCTCCAGGGAGCCGTGCCCGAGGAAGAACACGGTGCCGCCGGGAAATTCGCGCTCGACGGCCAGGCCGAGGGTGTCGCGGTAGAACGCGGTGGTCGCGGCGGCGTCGCGCGGGCGGATGATCAGCCTGCTCTTCAGGACTTCCATCGCACCATCCCTACCGGACGGGCTCAGGCGGCCGCAATCGCGGCGATGCCGGACAGCACGAGCACCGAGCCGGCGAGCCGCCGCACGGCGTCGCGTTCGCCCAGCACCAGCCACGCGGCGAGGCCGCCGAGCACGATGCTCAGCTCGCGGGCGGGTGCGACCAGGCTGACCGGCGCCATCGTGAGGGCGAACAGGACGAGGATGTAGGCGACCGGCGAGAGCAGCCCGACCACGAACACCTCGCGGCGCTGCTCGCGCCAGATCCGCGTCACTTCGGCGCGGCCGGCCAGCGCACCGGGCACGAGCAGCACGCTCTGCAGGATCGAGCCGAGGCCGAAGTAGACGACCGGCGGCACGCCGAGACCGGTCACCGAGTGCGCGTCCCAGAGCGTGTACCCGGCGATGACGGCCCCGGTCAGCAGCCCGTAGCCGATCCCGGCCCGGCGGGCCCGCGGGTCACCGCCGCCACGGCCGGTGCTGATCACCAGTACCCCGGCGATGACCAGGAACGCACCGATGAGACCGAGCCACCCGGGGCGTTCACCCAGCACCAGGACGGCGGCCAGCACCGACAGCAGCGGTCCGGTGCCCCGGGCGACCGGGTAGACGACGGACAGGTCACCGACGCGGTAGCCGCGTTGCAGCACGATCCCGTAGGCGATGTGCAGCACCGAGGTGACGAACCCGGCGAGCAGCCAGCTCCACTGTGGACGGTCCGCTTCGACGACGAGCTGCACCACCGTGATCGGCAAGAGCACGACCGCGCCGACGGTGTAGTAGAGCCAGACGAACTGGGTGCCGCCGGAGGAGATCCGCTTGGCGGCGAGGTTCCACGCGGCGTGCACCACGGCGGCGACGAGGACGAGGGACAAGGCGGTGGCGTTCACGGGACCCCTCACGGGTTTTCGCGGGCGCGAAAACCGGGTCCTCCAGGCTTTTGCCCCGTCAGATGAACGACCGGCCGTCCGGGCCCGCCGATGGTGCCGCTCGGACCAGACCCGCCCGGCCCTGGTTGTGTGTGCGGCGTGCGGACCGGCGACGGAACCCTAGGCACTGACCGCCGTCCACCGTACCCCCGGTGATCAGGTGCCGCCGGAAGCCGCCGCGAGCTGGGCTGTTAAAGTGGACGCTCGTTGCCGTGCGGCATTCCGTCATGGAGGAAACCCGCTTTTCAGCGGGGCCGAACGAGCGCGGCGGCGGATCTCACCGAGTGAAAGCAGGAGTTGCCTCATGGCCAACATCAAGTCGCAGATCAAGCGCATCACCACGAACGAGAAGGCGCGTCAGCGCAACCAGGCGATCCGGTCCTCGGTGAAGACCGCGATCCGCAAGGTCCGCGAAGCGGCCGACGCCGGCGACAAGGCCAAGGCCACGGAGCTGCAGCGCGACGCCGCCCAGAAGCTGGACAAGGCCGTCTCGAAGGGCGTCATCCACGCCAACCAGGCCGCCAACAAGAAGTCGGCGCTGGCCAAGCGCGTCAACGCGCTCTGAGCTGGTTGATTTCTGGGAAGGCCCCGGCTCCGGCCGGGGCCTTCTCCGTGTCCGGGGTCAGCGGTCGCCCTTGGCCGCCGCGACCTCGAGGACAGCGCGCTCCAGCGCGTAGCCCGGGTCCGCCGCCACGCCCTTGACCTCGGCGTTCAGCCGTGCGACCACCCGCATGGCCGTGGCCAGGCCGTCCTGGTTCCACCCGCGGGACTGGCCCTGCGCCTTGCGGATCTTCCACGGCGGCATGCCCAGCTCACCCGCCAGCTGGTTCGGGTTGCCGCGCCCGGCCCCCGAGACGCGCGCGATCGTGCGGACCGCGTCGGCCAACGCGTCCGCCACCAGGACGTGCGGGACCCCCAGCTGCATCGCCCAGCGCAACGACTCCAGCGCCGCCGAGCGGTCGCCGCTGACGGCCTTCTCCGCGACCGCGAACCCGGTCACGTCGGCGCGGCCGCGGTGGTACCGGTGGACCGCGTCGGTGTCGATCGTCCCGCCCGTGTCGGCCACCAGCTGGTTGGCCGCCGAGGAGAGTTCGCGCAGGTCGGAGCCCACGGCGTCGATCAGCGCGGCGACCCCGGCCGGGTCGATCTTGCCGCCCGCCCGGCGCACCTCGTGCCGCACGAACTGCTCGCGCTCGGCCGGCTTCGTCAGCTTCGGGCACTCCGTGATCTCGGCCCCGGCCTTCTTCAGCGACGCCGGGAGCGTCTTGCCCGCCTTGCTGCGGCCGCCCCCGGTGTGGACGACGACGAGCACGACCCCCTCCGCCGGGTCCTTCAGGTAGGACGCCACGGCGTCGGCCAGCTCCTGCGAGATGTCCTGCGCCGATTCGAGGACGATCACGCGGCCCTCGCTGAACAGCGACGGGCTCACCAGTTCGGCCAGCTCGGGGGCTGTGAGATCGGACACCCGGACCCGGGTCAGCTCGGCCGTGGCGTCCATCGCGCGGGCGGCGGCCAGCGTCTCGCGGACGGCCCGCTCGATCAGCAGTTCTTCGTCACCCAGCACCAGGTGCAGCGGGGCCGGGGCGGTGGCTTGCGCGGTCACCCCCGAATCCTCTCACCCGCGCCGCGGTGCGCCCGCTCCGGTGATGTCGAGCGGACACCATGGCACGGCTCGAGCACCATGTCGTACGGTGTAGGCGAGGCAGCCCGCCCCGGGGAAACCCGGCGTGCGCGCACCGACAACTGAATACCGCTCATCCAGAGGGGCAGAGGGAACGGCCCGACGAAGCCCCGGCAACCGGCGTACAGCCCGTCATCCCGCGATCGCGGGGTAGCTGACGACCACGGTGCCAATTCCGGCCCGCTTCGGCGGGGCAGATGAGGAAGGAACCTCGCGATGACCGCAACCCTCGGCACGACCTCCACCACCAAGACCCCGGACCTCGGTCCCGCCGTCGAGCTGGTGTCGAAGGAAGAGGGCCACCGGCAGCCGCTCGCCCCCGAATTCGTCTCCGCCGAAGACTTCTCGCCGCTCGAGGTCGCCTACGACTTCGGCCGCGTCCGCCGCGAAGACATCGAGGCCGGCCCCAAGAACATCTGGCGCTACAAGAAACTCCTCCCGGTTCCGTCCAACGTCGAAGAGATCCCCAACACCGAGCCGGGCGCGACCCGCCTGGTCCGCGCCGACCGCCTCGCCAAGGAACTCGGCCTCAAGCGCCTGTGGGTCAAGGACGACACCGGCAACCCGACGCACTCGTTCAAGGACCGCGTCGTCGCCGTCGCGCTGGCCGCGGCCCGCGAGTTCGGCTTCGAGGTGCTCGCGTGTCCGTCGACCGGCAACCTGGCCAACGCGACGGCCGCCGCCGCGGCCCGCGCCGGCTGGCGGTCGGTCGTGCTGATCCCGAAGTCCCTCGAGCGCGCCAAGATCCTCACCACCGCCGTGTACGACGGCGACCTCGTCGCGGTCGACGGCAACTACGACGACGTCAACCGCCTCGCCACCGAGCTGGCCGGCGAGCACCCGAAGTGGGCGTTCGTGAACGTGAACGTCCGGCCGTACTACTCGGAAGGCTCGAAGACGCTGGCCTTCGAGGTCGCCGAGCAGCTCGGCTGGCGCATCCCCTCGCAGATCGTCGTGCCGATCGCCTCCGGTTCGCAGTTGACCAAGGTGGACAAGGGTTTCCGTGAGCTGGGCCAGCTCGGCCTCGTGGACGCCAGCCCGTACAAGGTGTTCGGCGCCCAGGCCACCGGCTGCTCGCCGGTGTCGGCCGCGTTCCGCGCCGGCCATGACGTCGTCCAGCCGGTGAAGCCGGACACCATCGCCCGCTCGCTGGCGATCGGCAACCCGGCCGACGGCCCCTACGTGCTCGACGTCGTCAACCGCACCGGTGGCGCGATCGAGGACGTCACCGACGAAGAGGTCGTCGAAGGCATCCGCCTGCTGGCCCGCACCGAAGGCATCTTCACCGAGACGGCCGGCGGCGTCACCGTCGCCACGGCGAAGAAGCTGATCGAGACGGGCAAGCTGGACCCGGACGCGGAGACCGTCCTGCTGATCACCGGCGACGGCCTCAAGACCCTCGACGCGATCGAGAACCACGTGGGCCCCAAGGCGATCGTGCCCCCGTCGGCCGCCGCCGTGAACAAGGCGCTCGGCTACTGACGTCCGCCGGCCCGGGGCGCGCCGCGAGGCGTGCCCCGGGTTTCAGCGGCGCGGCGGGCCACGAGGCTCGCCCCGGCGCGCGACCGCCGGCCCCGCCGTGTCCGTCACGACCGCCGTGTCGCCGTCGACGTCGGTCCGCGTGACGAGCGCGCCGAGCGCCGTCAATGTGTCCATTGTGGACTTGTTCGGGTGGCCGTAGGTGTTGCCGGCGCCGACGCTGACCAAGGCCACCCGCGGCGCCACCGCCGCGAGGAAAGACGGCAGCGAGTAACGCGAACCGTGGTGGGGGACTTTCAGCACCTCCGCTTTCAGGTCACCGATGTCGGCGAGCAGGTCGGCTTGCGCGGCCAGCTCGACGTCGCCGGTCAGCAGCACCCGGCCCGCCGCCGTTTCCGCCCGCAGCACGACCGAGCTGTTGTTGATGGTCGTTCCGTCCTGCCCCGCCGAGCGCGCCGGTACGTACCGCGGCCCCAAGACGTCGAGCGACAATCCCGGCCAGGCCAGCCGCTCCCCCGGGTTCAGCTCCACCAGCGGCACCGCCTGCCGGGCCGCTTCCGCAGCCACCTGCCGCCACGCCCACTCCGGCGCCCGCCCCGCCCCGACGGCGATCCCGCCGACCGCCCGGCCGTCGAAGACCGACGCCAGCCCGCCGATGTGGTCGGCGTGCAGGTGGCTCAGCACCAGCAGCGGGATCCGGTCGACGGCCAGCCGGTGCAGGCATTCGTCGACCGGCCCCGGTTCGGGCCCGGTGTCCACGACGACGGCCCGCCCGGTTTCGGCGGTCGCCAGCACCACCGCGTCGCCCTGGCCGACGTCGCACTCGACCACTGCCCAGTTCCGCGGCGGCCACGCCGGCGCCAGCACCCGGACCGGCACGAGCACGAGCAACGCGCCGGCGGCCAGCACCGCCATGAGCAACCGCACCCGCCGTCGCCGGGCGGCCAGCACCAGCACCGCGAGGACGGCGGCGGCGAGGAGCCCGCCCCACCAGCCTCCCGGCCAGGCGATGACCGCACCCGGCGCACGCGCGCCGTGCCGGGCCACCGTGATCAGCCACCGGGCTTCGGGATCGGCGAGGTGCACCAGGAACTCCCCGGCACCCGGCCACCACGGGCCGGTGACCGTCGCCAGCACGCCGAGCACCGTCGCCGGGGCCACCACCGGCGCGGCGAGGACGTTGGTCAGCACCGAGACCAGGCTCACTGAGCCCGCCATGCCCGCGAGCACCGGCGACGTCACCAGAAAGGCGGCCAGCGGGATCGCCAGTCCTTCGGCGACGCCCGGCGGAACCCCGCGGCGGACCAGCCCGCCGGCCCAGCGCGGCGCGAGCAGCACCAGCCCGGCGGTGGCGCACACCGACAGCGCGAACCCGAAGTCCGTGGCCATCGCCGGATCCACCACCACGAGCAGGCACACCGCGAACGCCAGCGCGGGCAACGCCGAACCCCGCCGGCCCAGCGCCAGCGCCAGCAACGCCACCGCCGCCATGACCCCGGCCCGCAGCACGCTCGGCTCCGGCCCGACCAGGACGAGGAACCCCGCCAGGCAGGCTCCGGCCGCCACCGCCGACAGCCGCGGCCCGAGCCGCAGCAACCGAAGCAGCAGCAGGACCGCACCACAGGCGACGGCGAGGTTTCCGCCGCTGACCGCGGTGAGGTGGGCGAGGCCGGCGGTGACGAACTCCTGCTCGACGCGCGGTGACAACGCGCTCGTGTCGCCCAGGACCAGCCCCGGCAGCAGCCCGGCGGGTTCGTCCGGCAGCGCCTGGCACAGGTCGTGGAGACCGGCCCGCAGACCGGCCGCCACCCGCTGCCACCACGGCGCCGGACCCGGCTCCCCCGGCGGGCCGCGTACCGAAAGCACCGCCACGGTCAGGTCCGAGCCGCGCGGCGGCATCAGCAGGCCGGGCACGGTCACTTCCTGGCCCGGGAGAAGCGAAGCCCATTGGGCGACCGGAGCCAGCAGCAGGACGCGTCCGGACGACGACACCGGCCGCCCGTCGACCGACGCCGTGCGCACGTCGGCCGCCAGCACCACCGACCGGGCACCGGCCTGGCGATCGGCGTAACCCGCGCCGCGCACGGGTTTCGGGCGTTCGGCGACGACGACCCGCAGCACCGCGGGCAGTCCTTGGGCCGCTTCGGCGCGCAGGGCGTCCTGCTGCGCGTCGCGGATCCGCCAGGCGACCGGCCCGGCGGCGACGAGCCCCAGGACCAGCAGCGCCGCCGCCGCACTGAGCGCGCGAGGACGGTCGCGGGCCCGCCAGAGCACGAGCCCGGCGAGCACCGCCGAGGCGAGCCCGGCGGCCACGGCCGTCCACCAGCCGAGGAGCAGACCGCCGAGCGCGGCCAGCCAGCACGCCAACGCCGCCGGCACCAGCCGCATGTCCTGCCGGGTGTCGGTCGCGGGGAAGGCGCTCATCCGACCGTCACCTTCTCCCGGAGCTTCTCGAATTTGCTTTCGCCGAGCCCGTCGACATCGCGCAGTTGCTCGATCTTGGTGAAGCCGCCGTGGTCGGTCCGCCACTGGACGATCCGCTTCGCCATCACCTCGCCGATGCCCGGCAACGTGTCCAGCTGGTCCGCAGTCGACGCGTTGAGGTCGACCTTCCCGCCCTCCGCCGGCGCACCGGGGACGGCGGCGGGTGCCGGGACGCCGACCGCGAGCTGCTCGCCGTCGGTCACCTTGCGGGCGAGGTTCAGCCCGGAGACGTCCGCGCCGGGATCGGCCCCGCCCACCGCGCGCAGCACGTCCGCGACGCGGGCGCCGGCGGGCACGGTGACCAGCCCCGGCGACCGGACGCGGCCGATCACGCTGACGACCAGGCCGGTCGGGGGCGCGGCCCGCGCCTCCGCCGCCGGTTTCGCACCGGGCAGCGCGGGCAGGGGCTCGGGTGCCGGACGGCCGCCGAAGAGCGTGACCGCGCCGAGGACGATCACCACGACCGCGGCGAAGACGCCGGCGAGCGCCCACCGGCGGCGGCCGGGACCGGCCGATCCGCCCGGCAGCCAGCGCCGGACCAGCCGGCCACCCGGCCCGACCGTGCTCGCATCGGGCGAGAGCTGGTCGGCCAGCCAGGAGAGCCGGTCGTTGACGGGGAGGCCCGGATCCCGGGCGGGCTGCTCGAACACACGATCGACGTTAGGGCGCGCGGGGAGGGGGCCGACAGGGGTGGTGGTGCTTCCTGTGGACAACCGGGGTGTTGTGGACGGATTCACCCGGCCCGGCCCGGGAACGGCCGTTTCCGTCGTACCCGGGTGGCATGCTGGCGGGTTCGGCTAGCTCCGGGACGGGACCGTGCGCTGGACGACCACGCCCAGCACCCCCGGCCCGGTGTGCGCGCCGATCACCGCGCCCAGCTCGGAGACCACGCAGCCCGCCGAGCGCGGGACGGCTTCCTCGAGCCGGTTCGCCAGTTCGACCGCCCGTTCCGGCGAGGCGAGGTGGTGGACGGCGAGCTCGACGTCGTCGCCGGCCGCGGCTTCGGCGGCGAGCTCGACCAGCCGCGCGATCGCCCGGTTCATGGTGCGGACCTTTTCCAGCGGCAGGATCCGGCCGTCGGCCATGTGCAGCACCGGTTTCACCGCGAGCGCCGTGCCGAGCAGCGCCGCCGCCGGACCGATCCGGCCGCCGCGGCGCAGGTGGTCGAGGGTTTCCACGACGAACAACGTCGACGAGCACGCGGCCGCCGTCATCGCGGCGGCCTCGACGGCGGCGGGTTCGGCGCCCGTGGCCGCGGCGCCGGCGGCGTGCAGCGCGGCGAACCCGAGCCCCATCGCCGTGGTCCGCGAATCGACCACGCGGACCCGGTCGGGCCCCACTTCCTGGGCCGCCAGCACCGCCGCTTCCCACGTGCCCGAGAGCTCGCGCGACAGGTGGACCGAGACGATCGAGTCCGCGCCCTCGGCGAACGCCGCGCGGTACACCGCGGCGAATTCGGTCGGGGTCGGCCGGGAAGTCGTGACGATCTTGCGCTGCTTCATCGCTTCGGCGACCGCCGCCGGGCCGGTCTCGACGCCGTCGAGCGAGACGACGCCGTCGACGAGGACGTGCAGCGGCACCACCCGGACCGCGTGCCGTTCGGCGAAGCCCTCCGGCAGGTGGGCGGTGGAATCCGTGACTACGGCGACCGACACGCCGTCAGCCTACGTGGCCGGGGGCCAGCACCGGCGCCATCAACACGGACATCGCGTCGCCCACCGAGGCGTGTCCCTGCCAGCCCCAGTGCATGCCGTCCGGGTTGCCCTCACCGCTCAGGACGTGCTCTCCGACAACGGCTTCGAGGTCGAGCAGCGGGACGTTCGCCCGCGCGCTCCACGCCGCCATCGCGGCCGCCGCGGCGGGACGCGCGGTGTGCACGCCGCCGTAGGCCGCCGCGCGGTGCACCGACGGCAGCATCCCGAAGACCGGCAGCTCGGGCCGCAGGGCGCGCAGCGCACCCACGGCGGTGTCGAGGTACTGGACGGTGAGTCTGGCCGGCAGCACCGTAGGCCGGCCGCGGAACGCGATCGAAAGCCGGGGCTGCGCGGCGAGGTAGGCCTTGCGCACGACCCGCCGGACGGGGTCGGGCCGCAGGTAGCGCAGCCCGGTGCGCAGGTAAGTGGGCAGCGGCGACGGCAGCGTGTCCATGCTGCCGACCGCGAACACGACGGCGTCGACGTGGTGCAGGTCGGCCCACACGCGCGGGTCGCCGGTCAGCGACCACCAGGCGTCGCGGGCGTTCCAGCCGATCCCGGCGACCAGGTCGGCGGTGCCGCCGAGCGCGGCGGCCGCGATGTTGGGCCACAGCCGCGGTTCGTCCGCGGCGCAGGGTCCTTCCGGACCGTGAAAGCTCAGCGAATCGCCGAACACCAGCAGGCGTGGCCCCATCGGCTAGCCGTGCATCCCCGCGTTGAAGGCGTGCAGCCGCCACTTGCCGTCGCGCAGGCCCAGCTCGACCCAGTGGCAGTTCGAGATCCCGCCCAGCGACGGCCAGATCGTGACCGGCAGGTTCAGCAACCGGGCGGTGAGCGCGATGATCAGCCCGCCGTGCGCGGCCAGCAGCACGGTGTCGCCGACGTCGGAGTTGGCCTGCTGCAGGTCGGCGACCACTTCACCGGCGCGGTCGGCGACGTCGACGCGGTTCTCGCCGCCCGGCGGGGCCCAGGTCGCGTCGGTGCGCCAGCGATCGCGTTCACCGGGGTAGACCGCGTCGACCTCCGCGCCGGTGAGCCCCTGCCACTCGCCGAGGTGCGTCTCGCGCAGGCGCTTGTCGATGCGCAGCGGGACGCCGATGGCGTCGGTGAGCACGGTGGCCGTGTCGGTGGCGCGGCGCAGGTCGGACGCGATGACGAGGTCGGGCGAGAACCGGGCCAACGCGGGCACCGCGAAGCGGGCCTGGTTCCAGCCGCGCGGGGTCAGCGCCGAATCCAGGTGACCCTGCATCCGCCCGGCGGCGTTGTAGTCCGTCTCGCCGTGGCGCCAGAGCACGAGCCGCCGCGGGCTCACGGGACGTCCGGGTCCTCGTCGGCGGGTGGCTCCTCGAGACCGGCCACCTCGATGCGCGGGCAGTCCTTCCACAGCCGCTCGAGGCCGTAGAACGTGCGCTCCTCGACGTGCTGGACGTGCACGACGACGTCGACGTAGTCGAGCAGGACCCAGCGGCCTTCGCGAGCGCCTTCGCGGCGGACCGGCTTGTGGCCGCTCTCCCGCAGTTTCTCTTCGACGTTGTCGACGATCGCGCCGACCAGCCGCTCGTTGGACGCGGAGGCGATGACGAAGGCGTCGGTGATGACGAGCTGCTCGGACACGTCCAGCACGACTACGTCGCTGGCCTTCTTGTCCGCCGCCGCGTGTGCGGCCGCTACGGCCAGCTCTCGTGCCTCGGACGTGGCTGTCACAGTGCTCCTTCACAGATCGGGTTCGCCCGAGAAGGGTACCCGCCGGGACCAGCGAGCCTTCAGTCGCTCTTCCGGTAAAGGTCCTTCTTGGTGATGTAGCGGACGACGCCGTCGGGCACGAGGTACCAGACCGGCTCCCCGCGTTCGACCCGGTCGCGGCAGCCGGTCGACGAGATCGCCATCGCGGTGACCTCGACGAGGCTCACCTTCCCGCTGGGCAGGTGGTGCGAGTTGAGCCGGTAGCCGGGCCGGGTGACGCCGATGAAGTGCGCGAAGTCGAACAGCTCGTCGGCCTTGTGCCAGGTCAGGATCTGCTCGAGCGCGTCCGCGCCGGTGATGAAGAAGAGCTCGTCGTCGGGGTATTCGGCGTGCAGGTCGCGGAGGGTGTCGACGGTGTAGGTCTGGCCGCTGCGGTCGATGTCGACGCGGCTGACCGAGAAGACCGGGTTCGACGCGGTCGCGATGACCGTCATCAGGTAGCGGTCCTCGGCCTTGGTCACCCGGCGGCTGGTCTTCTGCCACGGCTGGCCGGTGGGGACGAAGATCACTTCGTCGAGCCCGAACCGGGACTGGACCTCGCTGGCCGCGACGAGGTGGCCGTGGTGCACGGGGTCGAAGGTGCCGCCCATGACCCCGATCCGCCGTGGTGACATGACTCGGGAGCCTATACATCGCGCGCGCGGGACGCCGGGTGCTGTCCGCCACCCCCCTCGACCGGGCAGTGGATGTGATTCAGGTCACATAACCACCTGTATTCGTCGCGAACGGTCCGTTCGCGACGCCGCCGATTCCCGGTTCGTCGGTGCCATGGGGTAGACGTGGGGACGTGGACACCACCGGCACCACCTCAGCACTCCGCGACCGCGCCGAGACCCTCCTCCGGGCATTGGCCGGCGACTCGGCGAAGCTGCGCGAAGACCAATGGACGGCCATCGAGGCCCTCGTCGCGCACCGGCGCCGGGCGCTGGTCGTGCAGCGCACCGGGTGGGGCAAGTCGGCGGTCTACTTCCTGGCCACGGCGTTGCTGCGGGAACAGGGAAGCGGGCCGACGGTCATCGTCTCGCCGCTGCTCGCCCTGATGCGCAACCAGATCTCGGCGGCGGCGCGCGCCGGGATCCACGCGGCGACGATGAACTCCGCGAACGCCCAGGAGTGGGACCAGGTCCAGGCGGCGGTCGCGGCGGGCGAGGTGGACGTCCTGCTGGTCAGTCCCGAACGGCTGAACAACCCGGACTTCCGCGACAACGTGCTGCCGAAGCTGACCGCGAGCACCGGCCTGCTGGTGGTCGACGAGGCGCACTGCATTTCCGACTGGGGCCACGACTTCCGGCCGGACTACCGGCGCCTGCGCACCCTGCTGGGCGACCTGCCCGACGGCGTGCCGGTGCTGGCGACGACGGCGACCGCGAACGACCGCGTGGTCACCGACGTCGCCGAGCAGCTGGGCCTCGGCACCGGCGCGGACACGCTGGTGCTGCGCGGCAGCCTCGACCGGGAAAGCCTGCGGTTGTCGGTGTGCCGGCTGCCGACGTCGCAGGCACGGCTGGCGTGGCTCGCCGAGCACCTGGCCGAGCTGCCCGGGTCCGGGATCATCTACACGCTCACCGTCGCGGCGGCGCACGACGTCGCGTCGCTGCTGAAGGACCGCGGTTACCCGGTGGCGGCCTACACCGGCAAGACGGACCCGGCCGACCGGCAAGCGGCCGAGGACGACCTGCTCGGCAACCGCGTCAAGGCGCTCGTCGCGACTTCCGCGCTGGGCATGGGGTTCGACAAGCCGGACCTCGGGTTCGTCGTGCACCTCGGCGCACCGTCGTCGCCGATCGCCTACTACCAGCAGGTCGGCCGCGCCGGGCGTGGCGTCGAACGCGCCGAGGTCGTGCTGCTGCCCGGCGAGGAGGACAAGGCGATCTGGGCGTACTTCGGGTCGCTCGCCTTCCCCGACGAGCTGCGGGTGACGCAGGTGCTGAACACGCTCGCGTACGCCGACCGTCCACTCTCGACAGCGGCGCTCGAGCCTTCGGTCGAACTCTCCCGGTCGCGGCTGGAAATGGTGCTCAAGGTGCTGGACGTCGACGGCGCGGTCCGGCGCGTCAAGGGCGGCTGGACGAGCACGGGTGAGGACTGGCAGTACGACCGCGAGCGCTACAAGCGGGTCGCGGAGGCGCGCGACCGCGAGCAGAACGCGATGCTCGGCTACCTGGCGACCGACGGCTGCCGGATGGAATACCTGCGGCGCCAGCTCGACGACCCCGAGGCGGTGCCGTGCGGGCGGTGCGACAACTGCACCGGGAACCGCTGGGACACGACGGTGGCCGACGACGTCGCCGAAGCGACCCGGGAACGGTTGCAACGACCAGGCGTCGAGGTGGCGCCGCGGAAGCAGTGGCCCACCGGGATGTCCTCTTTGGACGTCCCGGTGTCCGGCCGGATCTCGGCCGACGACCAGGCCGAGCCGGGCCAGGTCCTCGGGCGGCTCACCGACGTCGGCTGGGGCAACCGGCTGCGGGAGCTCGTCGGCCCCGGAGCGCAGGACACCGAGGTGCCCGATTCGGTGTTCAAGGCCTGCGTCCAGGTGCTCGCCGGGTGGCAGTGGACGGAACGGCCGGTGGCGGTGGTCGCCGTCCCGTCGGAGACGCGGCCGCAGCTCGTGTACAGCCTCGCGACGCGGCTGGCCGAGATCGGCAAGCTGGACTTCCTCGGCGCGCTCGACGCGGAAGGGCCACCGCCGAGGCAGGCCAACAGCGCGCAGCGGCTGGCCGACCTGTGGCGGCGGATGAGCATGCCGGCCGACCTCGCCGCCACGCTGCCGGCCGGGCCGGTGCTGCTGGTGGACGACGTCATCGACACCGGCTGGACGATGACGCTGGCCGCGCGGCTGCTGCGGCGGGCCGGAGCACCCGCCGTGTTGCCGTTCGCGCTGGCGAGCACGGCCTGAGCGAGAGGAGAACCGAGAAACCGGGCAGTCAGGATCTTTCGCACCGCGAACGAATGTGGCAAAGTCCCGTTCCACCTTCGGGTGACGGGAGGCCGCCATGACCGAGTCCACCGTGCAGGTGCAGCGCCACCGGCTGCCGGTGCGCAAGCTGTTCGCGGCGAGCGCCGGGAACGCACTGGAGTGGTTCGACTGGACGATCTACGCGACGTTCAGCATCTACTTCGCCGGCGCGTTCTTCCCCTCCGGGAACGACACCCTGGCCCTGATCAACACCTTCGCCACCTACGCGCTGGCGTTCTTCTTCCGGCCGCTCGGCGGCGTCCTGCTCGGACGCTTCGCCGACACCCGGGGGCGGAAACCCGCCATGATCCTCACCATCCTGCTCATGGCGGGCGGCTCGGTGGCGATCGGTCTGCTGCCGACGTTCTCGCAGGTGGGCTGGCTCGCGCCGATCCTGCTGCTGCTCGCGCGCATCGCACAGGGCCTGTCGCTGGGCGGCGAGGTGTCCAACGCGTCGGCGTACTTGGGCGAGATCGCGCCGGCGGCACGCCGTGGCCGCTACTCGGCGTTCTTCTACATCTCGACCGGCTCGGCCGTGCTCGTCGCGACCGTCCTCGGGTTCGTGCTCGCGCGGACCTTGGACAAGGCGCAGCTGGCGTCGTGGGGCTGGCGGCTGCCGTTCCTGCTGGGCGGTGTCTTCGGCCTGGTCGGGTTGTGGCTGCGGCGCAGCCTCGCCGAAACCGAGCTGTTCGAGCAGACGAAGACCAAGGCCCGGAAGATCGAACGGCCGCTGCTGACGACGTTGACGCACCACCCGAAAGCCGTCGTCCGGCTCGTCGGCTTCACGATGCTCTCGACCCTTTGCTACTACACGTTCTTCAGCGCGCTCACGTCGTTCGCGGTGAAGACCCGGCACGCGAGCGCCGACGCCGTCTTCCTCGCCCTTTCGGTCGGCACGGCGTTGTTCATCGCGTTGCAGTACCCGCTCGGGGCGTTGTCGGACCGGTTCGGGCGAAAGCCGCAGCTGCTCGTGTGGTCCGGCGCGACCGCGATCGTCGTCGTCCCGCTGTCCGCGCTGATCGGCCCGGGCGTCGGCGGCCTGCTCGTGGTGTTCTGCGTCGGGCTCGGGCTGTACACCGCGATGACGTCGATCGCGCCGGCGATCATGAGCGAACTGTTCCCCACCGAGCTGCGCGCGCTGGGAATCGGCGCTTGGTACAACCTGACCGTCGCGGTCTTCGGGGGTACCGCTCCGCTGCTCATCACCCTGTTCGGCACGGTGTCGCAGACGCTCTACTTCTGGTACGTCGCCGCCGGCGCCGCGATCGCGTTCGCGGTGATCCTGACGCTGCCGGAGACGAAGGGCCGCGAGCTGGACTAAACCCTTCGTCGCCGGCCGGTCACGCTCGCTACGCTGCGGGCTTCCACGACCGAGCCGAAGGAGGGACACCGTGCAGACCGCCGACGTTACCGAGGAGCTGGCGCGCCGCGTGGTGGCCGCCGCCGGCCGGGCGCTGGACGTCGAACTGACGCCGGAGCAGGCGCTGATCCAGGCGTCGCCACGCGAAGGCGTCGACTACCAGGCGAACCTCGCGATGAGCCTCGGCAAGCGGCTCGGCCGCGCGCCACGTGAGGTCGCGGGGCTGATCGCCGGGGCGCTGGAGCTCGACGGCATCGCGGACGCACCCGAAATCGCCGGGCCCGGTTTCCTCAACTTCGCGCTGCGCAAGGAATGGCTCGAGACGCGCGTCGGCGCGGTGCTCGGCGATCCGCGGCTGGGTGTGCCGGAAACCGCGGCGCCGCGGCGGATCGCGCTCGACTACAGCAGCCCGAACGTGGCGAAGGAGATGCACGTCGGGCACCTGCGGACGTCGGTGATCGGCGACGCCCTCGCGCGCCTGCTGCGGTTCGCCGGCCACGAAGTGCTGCCGCACAACCACCTCGGCGACTGGGGTACGCCGTTCGGGATGCTCATCGAGCACCTGCTCGACGTCTCGGCCGGCCGGAGCGGCATCGCCGACCTCGATGCCTTCTACCGCGAAGCGCGCCGGAAGTTCGACGACGACGAGGCGTTCGCGACCCGGGCGCGCGAGCGGGTCGTGCAGCTGCAAAGCGGTGACGAAGCGACGCTCGCCGTCTGGCGGGAGCTGATCGCGGAGTCGACCCGGCATTTCGACGACGTTTACGCGCTGCTCGGGATTTCGCTGACGGACAACGACATCTACGGCGAGAGCTTCTACAACCCGTTCCTCGCCGCGGTGGTCGACGACCTCGAACGGGCCGGGCTGACCGAGATCAGCGACGGCGCCGTCTGCGTGTTCCCCGAAGGTTTCCCCAACCGCGAAGGCGACCGGCTGCCGCTGATCGTCCGCAAGCGCGACGGCGGTTACGGGTACGCGGCCACGGACCTGGCGACCGTCCGGTACTGGACGGCCGACCGCGGGGCGACCGATCTGCTCTACGTCGTCGGGGCGCCGCAGGCCCAGCACTTCGCGATGGTGTTCGCCGTCTGCCGCGCGGCGGGCTGGCTGACCGGGCACGCCGAGCACATCGGGTTCGGCACGGTGCTCGGCGCGGACGGCAAGACGATGCGGACCCGGGCCGGCGACACCGTCAAGCTGGCCGACCTGCTCACCGAAGCCGTGACGCAGGCCGCCGCGGTCGTCGCCGAACGCAGCGAGCTCGACGCGGCGGGCCAGGCCGGGGTCGCCCGGGCGGTGGGCATCGGCGCGGTCAAGTACGCCGACCTGTCCGGCGACCGCGAGCGCGACTACGTCTTCGCCTGGGACCGGATGCTCGCCAAGGAGGGCAACACCTCGGTGTACCTGCAGTACGCGCACGCGCGGACGCGGTCGATCCTCCGAAAGGCGGGCGAGCAGCCCGAGGGCACGGAAATCACGCTGGAGGCGCCGGCGGAACGCGCGTTGGTGGTGAAGCTGCTTCGGTTCGGCGAAGCGCTGAAGGCCGCGACGAACGGCTACGCGCCGCACAAGCTGTGCACGTACCTGTACGAGACGGCCGTCGTGTTCTCCCGGTTCTTCGAGGAATGTCCGGTCCTGAAAGCGTCTTCACCGTCGCTGCGCGCGTCTCGGCTGAGGTTGACTACGCTGACGTCGCACACGCTCGCGCTCGGGCTCTCCTTGCTCGGCATCGAAGCGCCCGAACGGCTTTAGCGGAGACCACCTTGGAACTGCCCGCCGACCTCCTCGCGTTGCTGCGCGAACCCAGCCTCTGTTTCCTGGCGACGTCGATGCCGGACGGCTCGCCGCAGCTCACCCAGACCTGGGTGGACACCGACGGGACGCACATCCTGATCAACACGGTGCTGGGGCACCAGAAGCAGCGCAACATCGAGCGCGACCCGCGGGTAGCGCTCAACGTGGCCGACCGCGACCGGCCGTCGCGGTACTACGCGATCCGCGGACGGGTCGTCGACATGACCGAGGAAGGCGCCGTCGAGCACATCGACGAGCTCTCGCAGCGCTACCTAGGCGGCCCGTACCCGTGGTGGGGCGGCCGGGACCAGACCCGGTTGCTGCTGACCATCAAGGCGGATCGGATCAACCCGACGTGATCATCATCGCCGGCTGGCTCGAGGTCGCGCCCGAAGCGCGGGACGCCTACCTGAGGGACTGCGCCGAAGCCGTGCGGCTGGCGCGGGAAGCGCCCGGCTGCCTCGAGTACGCGCTGGGCGCGGACCTGCTCGACGCCGGGCGGATCACCGTGTACGAGCGCTGGGAGTCCGATGCGGACCTCGAGCGCTTCCGCGGGTCCGGGCCGTCGGACGAGCAGTCGGCCCAGATCCTCGACGCCTCGGTGGCCCGCTACCGCATTTCGGCGGTCGAGGCCCCTTGATCGGCTAGCGGTGGGGCTGGTTCACCGGCTCGGCAGGTTTGGTCGGCGGCCAGGCAAACTCGCTCGGCGGCCCGGCGGCCCGGCGGCCCGGCGGCCCGGCGGCCCGGCGGCCCGGTGGCCCGGCGGCCCGGCGGCTCGGTGGGCAGGTGGCTCGGTGGCCCGGCGGCCCGGTGGCCCGGCGGCTCGGTGGGCAGGTGGCTCGGTGGCCCGGCGGCCCGGCGGCCCGGCGGCTCGGTGGGCAGGTGGCTCGGTGGCCCGAGCGCCAAATCCCTGGCCGACGCC